>DATEQE010000124.1:0-7787 GCA_035272825.1 Actinomycetota bacterium | reverse complement strand
CAGCACGCCGACGGTAACGTCGACCTCGTGGTTGAGGCGACCGTCCCGGACGAGGTCGCCGAGCGACCCCGCGAACCCCGCCTTCGGATCGCTCGCGCCGAACACGAGCCGGTCCAGCCGTGCCAGCACGACCGCGCCCGCGCACATCGCGCACGGCTCGAGCGTGACGACCATCGCGCACCCCTCGAGGTGCCAGCTCCCGATCGCGCCCGCGGCTTGGCGGAGCGCCAGGATCTCGGCGTGGGCGGTGGGGTCCTGGTCGCGCTCGCGGGCGTTGCCCGCCCTCGCCAAGATCTCTTCGCCCCGAACGATCACCGCGCCCACCGGCACGTCGCCCCCCACGGCCGCCACCCGCGCCTCCTCCAGTGCGAGCCGCATGATCCGTTCGTCGGGGGCCTCCACCGGTCAGTACCGGTCGATCTCGCGCAGCCGGTCATCGCTGATCCCGAAGAAGTGCGCCACCTCGTGCTCGACCGTGTGCGCGATCACCTCGCGCAGATGCTCCTCGTCGCGCGCCACCCGCTCGATCGTCCGCTGGTACAGCGTGATCGTGTCGGGGAACGTGGGCCCCGAGTGGAACTGGCCGCGCCTCGTCAGCGGGATCCCGTGGTACCGGCCGAGGAGGTTCGGCTCGCCCCTCGGTGGACGCTCCTCGACGATCAGCTCGATGTTCTCGAGGCGTTCGCGCACCCACCCCGGCAGCGACCCGAGGGCGTCCATGACCAGATCCTCGAACCGCTCCCGATCGACCACGACTACCCGCGCCGTGCGGCCAGCGACGACAGCGCCTCCATGACCACACGATAGGCGAGGATCGCCGTGACCTCGCTCTGGTCGTACGGCGGCGAGACCTCGACCACGTCCATCCCGGCGAGCTCGACCGCGCCGACGACCCGGCGCACGGCCCGCAGCAGCTCGCGTCCGGTCAGTCCGCCCGGCTCCGGCGTCCCCGTTCCCGGCGCCATCCCCGGGTCGACCACGTCGATGTCGACCGAGAGGTAGACGACCTCGGGACCGTCTAGCGCCTCGGCGATCGCGTCGTCGATCACCGCGTCCACGCCGCGCTCCTCGACCTCGACGATCGTGTGCCAGCGAAACCCCTGCTCCCGCATCCAGTCGAAGGTGACCTTCTCGGGCCAGTAGCCGCGCAGACCGACCTGGACGAAGTTCGAGCCCTGGACCCACCCCTCGTCGATCAGCCGGCGCATCGGCGTGCCGTGGGAGATCAGGGAGCCGGAGATCGAGTCCGACGCGTCGGCGTGCGCGTCGAAGTGCACGACGCCGACCTTCCTCGGCCACACGTGGCGCGCGATCGCTGCCGCCGACGGGTACGTGATCGAGTGGTCGCCGCCCAGAACGACCGGGATCGCGTTCGCGCTCGCCACGCGGAACACCTTCTCGTGGATCACCCGGAGCGCCCGGGCGTGGCGAGACGGCACGACCGGCGCGTCGCCGGCGTCGACGACGGCGAGCCGCTCGTACGGTTCGACCTCGAGCTGGATCGACCACGCGTCGCGCCCCCACGTGGTCGGCGCGGAACGGATCGCGCGCGGGCCGAACCGGGCGCCGGGCCGGCCCGACGTCCCGTCGTCGGTCGGCGCCCCGACGATCGCGACGTCGGCACCGCTCGCGGCCAGGCTCGCGTCGTCGGGACACAGCGGCAGCTTCTCGAACGTCCCGCGGGCGTCGACGTAGTACTCGAGGTCATCCGGCCCGAACTCGCCGAACTCGTCCTCGCCGCGGAGCTCGCTCCGCTCGAGCCGGAAGTCGGGGGGCTCGCCCATGCCACGGCGGACGCTACCGGAGCCGGTGCCGACCCGTCAGCCCTCGCTAGAGGCACACGACCGGGACCGGGGCCAACCGGGAGAGCGATCCCGAGTGGCACGACGGGGAGATCGAGTCGTACTGAGTCGCTGAGCCGAGTCGCCGCGTTCGCCACCGCGTAGCCTTCGGCCATGGCGCCGAGCGGGCTCCTGACCGACCTGTACGAGCTCAACATGGCCGCGAGCTACCTCCAGCGCGGCATGGGCGGCGAGGCGACGTTCAGCCTGTTCATCCGGCAGCTCCCGCCGACCCGCGGCTTCCTGGTCGCCGCGGGGCTCGAGCCGGCGCTGGAGTTCCTGGAGGGGTTCGGCCTGTCCGAGCCGGAGCTCGACTACCTCGGCCGCGAGCTCGGCTTCGAAGATCCCGTGCTGGATGCGCTCGGCGCACTGCGGTTCACCGGCGAGGTCTGGGCCGTCCCCGAGGGACGCGTCGTGTACGCGAACGAGCCGCTGCTTGAGATCACGGCGCCGATCGCCGTCGCCCAGCTCGTCGAGCCCTACCTGCTCAACCAGATCACGTTCCAGACGACGATCGCGTCCAAGGCCGCCCGGTGCGTGCTCGCGGCGGCCGGCCGGGACGTCGTGGACTTCGCGCTCCGCCGGACGCAGGGGCTCGACGCCGCGCTCGCCGTGGCGCGTTGCTCGGCGATCGTGGGGTTCTCGGCGACGAGCAACGTCGAGGCGGCGCGTCGGTACGGGCTCCGTCCGACCGGGACGATGGCGCACTCGTACATCGAGTCGTTCGCGAGCGAGAAGGAGGCGTTCCGCACGTTCGCGCGCGACTTCCCTGACCGGACGACGTTCCTCGTCGACACCTACGACACGATGAACGGCGTCCGGACGGCGATCGAGGTGATCCAGGAGCTCGGGCTCACTGGCGACCTCGCGGTCCGTCTGGACAGCGGCGACCTCGACGAGCTCTCGCGCGGTGCCCGGGCGCTGCTCGACGAGGCGAGCCTGCAGCGCGTGCGGATCTTCGCGAGCGGCGGTCTGGACGAGTACCAGCTCGACCGGCTGGTGCGAGTAGGCGCGCCGATCGACGCGTTCGGCGTCGGGACCCGGATGGGGGTCTCGGCGGACGCCCCCTCGCTGGATTCGGCGTACAAGCTCGTCGAGTACGCCGGGCGTCCGATGCTCAAGCTCTCGGAGGACAAGGCGACCGAGCCGGGCCGCAAGCAGGTGTTCCGGGGGACGGCGGGTGACGTCATCGGCCTGCGCGACGAGCCGCTGCCCGACGGCCACGAGCCGCTGCTCGTCCCGGTGATGAGCGGCGGTCGCCGCACCGGCCCTCATCGGACGCTCGAGAGTTCGCGAACGCTGTTCCGGACCGATCTCGAGCGCGTGCCGGCCGACGCCGCCAGGATCGAGGACCCGGTGGTACCGACGCCCCGGACCTCCGAGGCACTCGACCGGCTCGCGGACGACGCGAAGGCCGACGCATTGAAGCGCGCCGGCCTTCAGTAGCGCTACGCCGGGGCGAGCAACCCCCGCTTGCTGCGGATCCGCCGGTCGAGGATGCCGAACAGCGCCTCGACCAGCATCCCGACGATGATGATCATCAGCATCACCGCGAAGATCCTCGACACCAGGAACACCTGGCGGTTCGCGTCGAGCAGGTGACCGAGGCCCTTGCCGCCCGTCGAGATCAGCTCGCCCGCCATCAGGGCTCGCCAGGCGAGCGCCCAGGCCGACTGGAGGCCCGCGACGTAGCCGGGGATCGCGGCGGGGAACACGACGCGCCGCTGGAGCACCCAGCTCTTGGCGCCGAGCGTTCGGCCCGCGCGGACCAACAACGGCGGGACCAGTCGGATGCTCGAGGCGGACGCGATCGCCATCGCGGGGATCGCCGCGATGATCACGACGAACAGGATCGCCTTCTCGGACAGGCCGAACCACAAGATCGCGAGCGGCAGCCACGCGATCGACGGCAGCGCCTGGAGCCCCGCCATCAGGCTCCCGAGGCTCCGCTGCACGAGCGCCGAGGCGGCCATCGCGAGCCCGATCACGGTTCCGACGACGATCCCGACCGAGAGGCCGACGACCAGCCGGACCAGGCTCGCCTGCGCCGCCTGGATGATCGACTCGCGCGGTGGATCGGGGGTCGCGAAACTGTCGATGAACGCCTGCAGCACCGCGCCCGGCGACGGCAGGACGTTCGAGCTGAACACACCCGTGGCGACCGTGGCCCACCAGGCGAGGAGGAGGAGCCCGATCGCCGCGAGGCGCGGGATGATCTGTTCGGCGGCGCTACGCCATCTCGCGTTCCCGTTCGACAACCTTCTCCACCTCCTTCAGCAGGTGATCGTGGATGTCGACCACGATCTTGGAGAGCAACACGTCCTCGAACTCCCGGGGACGAGGGGCCGTGATCCGGTGCTCGGCGACGAACGTCCCCGGCGGCGCCGACATCAGCACCACCCGGTCCGCGAGGAAGACCGCCTCACGGACGTTGTGCGTCACGAAGACGAACGTGTTGCGCGTCTCGCTCCAGACCTCCTGGAGCTCCGCCTGGAGGATCTCGCGCGTCTGCGCGTCCAAGGCCGCGAACGGTTCGTCGGCGAGCAGGACCTCGGGTTGGCATGCGAGCGCCCTCGCGATCGCCGCGCGCGAACGCATCCCGCCCGAGAGCTCGTGCGGCTGGGCGTTCGCGAACCGCCCCAGGTGCACCCGCCGCAACCAGTGCATCGCGCGGTCGGGGCGTTCGTCCTTCGGCACGCCGATCAGCTCGAGCGCGAACTCGACGTTGGCCCGGACGTTCAGCCACGGGAACAGGGCCGGGTCCTGGAACAGCATCGCGCGGTCGGGCCCGGGTGACGTGATCGGCCGTCCGTCCATCTCGATCCCGCCCGTGTCCGGCCTGTCCAGGCCGGCGAACAGGTTCAGCAGCGTCGTCTTGCCGCACCCGCTCGGACCGATCAGGCACACGAACTCGCCTTCGGCGATGTCCAGGTTGACCTCGCTGAGCGCGCTCACGACGTCGCCCCGGGCGTTGCGGAACGTCTTGGAGACCCCGTGCGCCGAGAGCTTCGGCTGATGAGCACCCGGCTCGCGCACAGCCACGAGGGACCGCTCGAGCTTCACAGGGTCACCTGGATCACGGGGATCTGGAGCTCCCCGAGCACGTCGTTCAGCTGATCCAGCTGGAAGAGTCCCCGAAGATCGGTCGGCTGTTGCTCCAGGAGGCCGAGGGCGTACGCGTTCGCCGCACCCTGGGCCAGGCTCGAGGCGACCGGGTCGACAGAGAACGTGAGCTTGCCCCACGCCTCGTCGACGACCGCTTGATCGAGCGACGGCGCGCCCGCCTTCACGAGCCCCGCCTGCGCGTCGGCCTTCGCGGTCGCCGGGTCGTCCTCGATCAGCTGGATCGCCTCGGTGTTGGCCTGGACGAGTCCCCTCACCGTGTCCGGGTGCGCGTTCATGAACGTCGTGTTCACCAACAGGACGGTCGTCGTGAACTGCCCGTCGGACCACAGGTCCGCCTCGTCCACGAAGGGTTCGGCCACGCCGGCCGAGACCAGCAGGCTCGGATAGGGCTCCGGCTCCCACGCGCCGTCGAGGTGACCGGCCTGGAACAGCCCGAGGAGCTCCGGGTTGTCGATCGCCAGCACGTCGACCTCGCCCCCGGCGTCGTTGGCCTCGAGCCCCTGTTCGTGCAGCCAGGTCCGGAGCGCCACATCCTGTGTGTTCCCGAAGCCCGGCACGGCGATCTTCTTGCCGGCGAGATCGGCCGGGGAGGTGATGCCCGAACCCTTGCGCACAACGAACGATGCGCCGCCCGAGGTGACCCCGGACACGATCGCCACGTTGCTCTCGGGCTGCAGGTACAACGCGGTCGCCGGACCGGGCCCGATGTAGGTCGCGTCGATCGACCCGGACGTGATCGCCGTACCCGCGTCCGAACCGGAGTTGAAGTACGTCACCTGCACGTCGACGCCCGGGAGGGTCCGGTCGAACATGCCCTCCTCGAGCGCGACGTAGCCCGGGGCATGTGTCAGGTTCGGGAAGATGCCGAGGCGGAGCACGTCGTCGCTCCCCTGCGCCTTCTGCTCCGAGCTCGCGCACGCCGAACCGAGCAGCGCGACCGCGGCGAGACCGATCATCAGCTTCCTCATGCCGATCCTCCTCAGGAACGCGAAAAGGCCGCGACACGGATGTGCCGCGGCCTCCAGTGGTCTGGTCAGCCGAACGATCGGCAGGCTATCCGTCCGCCTCGGGGGCTGTCAACGACCCTGGGTCCCTACACTGGTGAGGAGACCGCGCAGAACGGAGGACGGCGATGTCGGGGACGCAGGATGCATGGAGCGAGGTCGGCGAACGCTTCGCCGCCTGGGGCAAGCAGGTCGCCGAGCGCTACAAGGAGTCGAGCGGGCCGGCCCGCGAAGCCGCGAAGGAGTCACAGCGCAAGCTCGAGGAGGCCGCCCACGACATCACCGACGTCCTCGATCGCGCGTTCACCGCGCTCGGCGACACGATCCGCGACGAGAGCGCCAAAGACGACCTGAAGGCGGCGGTCAAGTCGTTGGGGGACGCGGTGGCCGTGACCGTCTCGGAGGCCGGCGACCAGGTGCGTCGACGCGTGGGGACGTCGCAGCACACCGACCAGGGTGACGCGACCGCTCCCGACGAGGGCGAGGGAACGGAGGAGAAGCCGCCGCCCCCGGCGTAGCCCCCGGTACGCCGGTCGGGATCACCGCAGGCGGAACTTCTCGGCCATCTCGATCTGGACGACCTTGCCGTCCTGCACCACGAGCAGGATCGTGCCGAACTCGATCCGTCGGAGCACCTCGACGACGCGGAGCACCACCTCGCGCTCCTCGTCCGTGAGGTCGTCCGGATCCTCGACCGGGCTGCCGTCCTTGGCCTCCATGACGCCCGACGGTATCGCAGGACGACGGCCCGGAGCCAAGGTTCGGCGCGCCGCATGCCCGATGGCCGCCGGTCCGTGCCTACCAGGCGAACGCCTCCGGCGCGGGTCCGCCCGGACCCGGCCAGATCTCGTCGAGACGCTTCATCGCGGCGGCGTCGAGCCTCAGGTCGAGCGCCCGCATCGCGCTCTCGAGCTGCTCGGGGATCCGCGGGCCGATGATCGGCGCCGTGACCACGGGGTTCGCGAGCAGCCACGCGAGCGCGACCTCCGCCGGGGGCTGGCCGATCTCGGCGCAGAACTTCTCGTAGGCCTCCACCTGAGCACGGTGCTCCGCGAGCTTGTCCTGCACCATGCTCGACGCTCGTCGCGTCCCCTTCGCGCCCCCGCCGTCGAGGACGCCCCCCAGCAGGCCGCGCCACAGCGGGCTCCAGGGGATCACGCCCATCCCGTAGTCCTCGCACGCCGGGAGCACCTCGAGCTCGACGTTGCGCTCGGCGAGGTTGTAGATGCACTGCTCGGACACCAGCCCGAGGAAGTGGCGGGCCTTCGCGGCCTCGTTCGCCTTCGCGATGTGCCAGCCGGCGAAGTTGCTCGACCCCACGTAGATGACCTTGCCCTGCTGCACGAGCGTCTCGAACGCCTGCCAGATCTCGTCCCATGTCGCCCCGCGGTACACGTGATGCATCTGGTAGACGTCGAGGTGGTCGGTCTGGAGCCGCCGAAGGCTGTCCTCGCACGCCGTACGGATGTGCAGCGCCGAAAGCCGGGACTCGTTCGGCCACGAGCCCATCTCGCTGTAGACCTTGGTCGCCAGCACGACCTTGTCGCGCCGCCCGTCGCCCTTGGCGAGCCAGTTCCCGACGATCGTCTCGGTCGCCCCGACGCCCTTGCGCTGCCCGTAGACGTTCGCGGTGTCGAAGAAGTTGATCCCGAGCTCGAGCGCCCTGTCCATGATCGCGTGGCTGTCGGTCTCGCTCGTCTGCGGCCCGAAGTTCATCGTGCCCAGGCACAGCGGGCTCACCTTCAACCCGAGACGACCCAGGTGCCGGTACTTCATCCGCGTCCGAGTCTAGCCGGGCGCCGCGGATATCCGGGCG
>DATEQE010000123.1:0-2805 GCA_035272825.1 Actinomycetota bacterium | reverse complement strand
CGCCGGATCAGGGGGATCGGGTCAGACCGGGCCCTTGGAGGCGGGGTACGAACCCAGGACCTTCAGCATCGAGGTGTGCAGGCGCACCTCGTCGAGCGCAGCCGCGACGCTCTCGTCCTCCGCCGAGCCGTCCAGGTCGATGTAGAAGACATACTCGAACGGCGATCCCCGCCTGGGACGCGACTCCAGCTTCGTCAGGTTGATCCCGCGATCGGCCAGCGGCTTGAGCGAACGGAACAGCGAACCCGGCCGGTCGTCCCCGGCCATGACCAGCGAGGTCTTGTTGGCCGGCCCCAGCCCGGCGTCGTTCGTCCCGATCACGCCGAACTTGGTGAAGTTGTCCGGGTCGGTCTGGATATGTTCGGCGAGCACGGCGAGGCCGAGGTTGGCCCCGGCCTCCACGCTGGCGATCGCCGCGTCCTCGAGTCGCCCGGACTCGGCGACCATGCGGGCGCCGCCGGCCGTGTCGTGGGCGGGAACCGGGTCGATGTGGCGTGTCGCGAGGAACTCCTCGCACTGGGCCAGCGCCTGCCAGTGGGAGTGGGCGCGCCGAACGCCCTCGAGGCGGGCGCCCGGAAGCCCGAGCAGGGCGTGGTCGACGCGGAGGACGACCTCGCCCACAACCCTGACCAGGCTCGAGCGCAGGAGGAGGTCGTAGCTCTCGTTGACCGACCCGGCCTGCGAGTTCTCGACGGGCACGACCCCCAGGTCCGCCTCACCACTGGTCACGCGCGAGAACGTCAGCCGAATCGTCTCGCAGGCAAGCGGCTCCGCGTCGGAGAACAACACCTTGACCGCGCGTTCGCTGTACGCGCCGGGCTCCCCCTGGTAGGCGACCTTCGGCATGCGCGAAGCCTAGCAGTGGGCCTGTTGCAGCCTGACTCGGCTACGAGAGGGTGCGCGCCCGCGTGAGCAGGTTCGCTCAGGCGATCCGGATCAGCCCCAGCCCGGAGGCACGGGCCAGCGCCTGGACGCGGTTGCTGACGCCGAGCTTGCGGTAGGCGCTGCCGAGATGCGTCTCGACCGTCCTCGGCGAGACCACGAGGCGCCTCGCGATCTGGCCGACCGTGAAGCCGTGAGCCGCGTGCTCGAGGACCTCGATCTCTCGCGCCGATAGGTTCGGTGGTGCGCCGGGCTGCTCACGCGCCTGCCTCGCTCGGCGGCTGAGCTCGGCGACGGCTCCCCGCATCTGGGCCTGTGTGAAGATGCGCTCGCCCCCAGCGACCCGACTCAGAGCGTCGGCGATCACCCGAACCCCGGCGGCCTTCTCGAGGTACCCCTCCACGCCGACGATGACGCTCTCGAAGAGAGCCTGCTCGTCGGTTCGCGCCGTGAGGACCAGGATCCGGACGGGGAGCCCTTCCTTGCGGATGGCGCGGGCCAGATCGAGCCCCTGGAGCTCGCCCGGGAGCGAGAGATCCAGCAGGATCACGTCCGGCGCGAGCTCCCTGCACGCCTCGAGCGCGGACGACCCGTTGTCCAGCTCGGCCACCATCTCCAGGCCGGGCGTCTGCTCACAGGCGATCCTGATGACGCTGCGGAGCAACGGGTGATCCTCGACGACGAGGACCCGGGCCGGCGCCCCCGCGGAGGTCGGGTTCGGGCGTTCGACGGGCGAAGGTACCGTGGCGATCAGACCGGGGCGGTTGGTCGGGGCAAGGCCGTGACGCCACGCCAACGTGACGGCCTCGATCGTCGAATGCACTCCGAGCTTGACGAGGATGCTCTTGACGTGGCTGTGGACGGTGTACGTGCTGATGCCGAGTGACACGGCGATCCGCGCAGCCGTCTCGCCGGCCGCGAGGGCCTGAAGTACCTGCGTCTCTCGCGGCGTCAGGCGAGCGAGACCGTGCTCACCCAGGCTCCCCCGGAGTTGTCCCAGGACGGACGCCAGGTCGCTCGCGGGCATCACGATCTCGCCGGCGGCCGCCCGCCGGACGACGTCCAGCACCTCGTCCACCGCTCGCGATTTCGGCACGTAGCCGCAGGCGCCGGCCGACAGGGCCTCCGCGATCGCGTCGGGACGCTCGACGCCGGTGAGCAGCACCACCTTCGCGTCCGGCGCTGCGTCCCGGATCCGGCGAGTGGCCTCGATCCCGTCGGTCCCCGGCATGTCGAGATCCATCAGCACGACGTCCGGCTCCTCCCCGAGGAGCGCCATCGCCTCATCGGCATCGCGCGCCGAGCCCACCAGCCGGACGTCGGGCTGGCGCCCAAGGAACATCTCGAGCGCTTCCGAGAAGACCTCGTGGTCGTCGACCACGAGGACACGGGTGATCTGCGAGGGCTGTTCCATATGCCTCGCGTTATCCATCGGCCGCAAGGCGCCGGGGTTTGAGCATCAACCGGCTACGGCCGGCGGCGCGGGTGGGAGCTACTCCTCGCTCGCGTCTGTCTCCTCCGCGTTCCCGCCGGCCTCCGTGCGGTCGGCCGCCTGACCGGCAGTCTCCGTGGCGACCTCCGTCACGTCCGGCAGGAACACGCGGAACGAGGCGCCACCACCCTCACGCTCCTGTACCCAGGCCCTGCCGGCGTGGACCTCCGCAAGCCTGTGCAGAACGGCCAGGCCAGTCGACGTCCCGCCCCGGCCGGCACCGCCCATCTGCTCTTCTGGCGAGCCCGTCAGGGCACGCCGCTCCTCGGAAACGTCGGGGCCCGTATCGTCGACGGCGATGACGGCCCCTTCGGGGTCGCTCGACACCGTGATCCATACATGACTGGCGGACGACGTTCGCCCGTTCGCGTTGCTCAGGAGCGTGTCGACCATCTCTTCGACCATGAACGGGTCGACCGGCACCACGACCT
>DATEQE010000122.1:0-2975 GCA_035272825.1 Actinomycetota bacterium | reverse complement strand
GACGGCGTCAACGAGGGCGGCGAGGAATCGGCGCTCACGGCTGCCATCATCGAGCTCGCGGGGATCCTGCGCCTGCGTCCGGTGGCCGAGGGCATCGAGCGGGCCGACCAGCTCGAGAAGCTCCTCGCCCTACGATGCGACCTGGGCCAGGGGTTCTACTTCGCCAAGCCGCTCCCCCTGCGAGCGGTGGACGAGCTCCTGACCACGCGCCAGACGCTCGAGACCCGGGAGACCGAGCTCTCCTCCTGAGCACGCGAGGTGGGGCCCCCGCCAGACGGTGCGGACGGGTAGCGGCTACAGTTCCACGCGGTACCGAACCGTCGGACGCATCTCGCAGTCGACGCGCTCGCTCGTCACGGTCCCATCGTGCGCCCACCCGGCGGCCTCGTAGAAGCACCGAGCGCGCTCGTTCGTCTCGAGCACCCACAGGGTGGCCGTCCGGAACCCCCGGGAGCGGAGATCCTCGACGGCGTGCTCGAGCAGCCGTCGTCCCGTCCCGGTCCCGAGCCGCTCCGGGTCAAGGTAGATCGCGTACAGCTCGGCCGTCCGCTCGCCGGCGTCGGCGTCCTCGCTCGGACCGGTGACCGCGAACCCGACCGGGCCCGCACCCTCCTCCACCACCCACGTGGTCCAGCCCGCGTGCGGTTCCTCCAGGCTCCGGCGATGCTGCTCGACGCGACCCTCCACCGTAAGGCCGTCGAGATACTCGTCGGTCAGCTGGCCCCGATACGTGGCCTGCCACGATCGGACGTGGATCTCGGCGATCGCCTGCGCGTCCTCGGGGACGGCCTCGCGGATCCCTGAAGGCATGCCGCTCAGGGTACCCCCGGCGGCGATGGCACCTCGTCGCCGTCCCGCGGGTGGAGCAGCCCGTAGAGGTACCCGTCCACCAGCGCCTCCCACGAGGCCTCGATGATGTTCTCCGAGACACCGACGGTGGTCCACTCCCGCTGGCCGTTCGACGTATCGATCAGGACGCGCACCACGGCGCCCGTCCCCGTCGTCTCGTCCAGCACACGCACCCGGAAGTCCTCGAGCGAGATGTGCTCGAGCTCGGGGTAGTCATTCGCGAGCGCCTTGCGGAGCGCGTTGTCGAGCGCGCCGACAGGTCCCTGGCCCTCGGCGCTCTCGATGTGCCGGGTCCCCATCGTGACGACCTTGACCGTCGCCTCGGCGAGCGGCGGTTCGTCGTCGCCGACACGCTCCTCGACGTGGACCCGGTAGCTGTCGATCTCGAAGAACGGTTGCCGCCAGCCGTCCGCCCGGCGCATCAGCAACTCGAGGGAGGCGTCGGCGACCTCGAACGTGTACCCGCGCGCCTCGCGATCCTTCAGATCCAGCAGCAGACGGCCGGCGCCCTCGGCGCCAAGCTCGAGGCCGAACTCCTCGGCCTTCATCCGGATCGTCGCCGCGCCCCCGAGATCGCTCGCCACCACGCCGCGGCGATTGCCCACCGTCGAGGGTTCCACGTGCTCGTACGCCCGGGACACGCGTTCGATGCCGCTCGCATGCAAGCCGGCCTTGTGCGTGAAGGCGTACCGGCCCGCGTACGGCTGTCGCGAGTCGGGGGCGACGTTCGCGACCTCGGCCACGTAGTGCGCCACCTCGGTGAGCCGTTCCAGCGACCCGTCGGGCAGGCACTCGGCGCCCATCTTCAGGACGAGGTTCGCGGCGATCGGGATCAGGTCGGCGTTGCCGGTCCGTTCGCCGTACCCGTTCACGACACCTTGGACCTGGTAGGCCCCGTGTTCCACGGCGATCAGCGAGTTCGCGACGGCGCATCCCGCGTCGTTGTGCACATGGATCCCGAGCGGGGTGCCCACCGCCTCGCGGACCTCGGCCACGACCCGCGCCACCTCGTGCGGCAGCATGCCGCCGTTCGTATCGCACAGGACCAATCGCTCGGCCCCGGCCTCCTCGGCCGAAGCCAGGACGCGGAGCGCGAACGCGGGATCGCTCCGGTAGCCGTCGAAGAAGTGCTCGGCGTCGAAGAACACCCGGCGCCCCTGTCCGCGGAGAAACGCGATCGAGTCGCGGACCATGGCTGCGCCCTCGTCGAGATCCGTCCGAAGCGCCTCGGTCACGTGGAGGTCCCACGCCTTGCCCACCAGGCAGACCACCTCGGTCCCCGCGTCGAGCAGGTCCCGGAGCACGGAGCTCCGATCCGGCGTCTCCCCCACCTTGCGCGTCATGCCGAACGCCGTCAGCGTCGCGTGCTTGAGGGTCTCGCTGGTCGCGAGCCGGAAGAACTCGGTCTCTCGCGGGTTCGCCCCGGGCCAGCCGCCCTCCACGAACGCGACGCCGAGCTGGTCAAGCTTGTGGAGGATCCGGAGCCGGTCCTCGATCGAGTACGAGAAGCCGGTCCCCTGCGCGCCGTCGCGCAGGGTGGTGTCATACAGCTCGACCCGGAGCGGCTCGCTCACGTCGAGGCCCCCTCGACGACGAGGTCGCCGACCTCTCCGGTCGTGAAGCCCATCGCGCCGGCGCGCATCGAGTGCAGTTTCGAGCACGCGAACCGGATGCCGGCCGTCACACGCGCCGCCGCGTCGGTCTCGCCGAGTTGCGCGAGCAGCATCTGCAACGCGCCGATCGCGGCGAGCGGGTTGATCGTCCCCCTGCCCGTTTGGTCGGGGGCCGTGCCGCCGATCGGCTCGAACATGCTCATCCCGGCAGGGTTGATGTTGCCCCCGGCCGCGATGCCCATCCCGCCCTGGATCATCGCGCCGAGGTCGGTGATGATGTCGCCGAACATGTTGTCGGTGACGATCACGTCGAACCGCGAGGGCTGATCGAGCAGGTAGATGCACGCGGCGTCCACGTGGACGTAGTCTCGTTCGACGTCGGAGAACGCCTCACCGACGTCGTCGACCACGCGCTGATAGAGATCGCCCGCGTACGTGAGCACGTTGGTCTTGTGCACCAATGTCACCTTGTGCCTGCGTCCGGGGCGCATCGCGAGCTCGAACGCGTACCGG
>DATEQE010000121.1:0-4954 GCA_035272825.1 Actinomycetota bacterium | reverse complement strand
GAGGGTGAGCCCTGGGTGCCGCTGGGCGCCGGCGTGCACACCGGGGTCGCCTTCGTCGGCATCGTGGGGACGAGGGGGTCGAGCGACTTCACCGCGCTCGGCGACCCCGTCAACATCGCGGCGCATCTCGCGTCGAACGCGGCCGCCGGCGAGATCCTGGTGAGCGCCGCGACGGCCGCCGCCGCGGCGATGGCCCACGACGACCTCGAACGGCGGCACGTCTCCCTCAAGGGTCAGCCCCTCGACGCGCTGGTGCTGCGCGTCGGTGGACCCGCCCAGGACGAGTCGGTCGGCTGACGGGTGACGCGATCGGGGCGTTCGTGGGCTCGATGCGCGATGCAGGCCCGGCTCGTGAGATGAGCACGGTCCAGCGGTTGCTCAAGATCCACCCGGGCGAGACCCGGCTCGTCCTGTCGATGACCGCCCTGTCGTTCATCGGCATGGCCGGCCTCGCGATCGGACAGAGCGGCGCGAACGCGCTCTTCTTCGATCGGATCGGCACCGACGCGCTCCCGCTGATGTATCTGGCGCAAGGGGCGACGGCGTTCGTGTTCATGCTGGGCCTGGCCGCGCTGCTCGGGCGCGTCGACCGGCGACGCGCTTACCTCGCGATCCCGGCGGGGCTGGGCGCGGTCGTCCTCGCCGAACGGATCGCGCTGCTCACCGACGGACGGTGGATCTTCCCGGTGCTGTGGCTGACCGTCGCGCTCGCGGTCCTGATGCAGAACGTGTTCGTCTGGGGCACCGCCGGCGTCGTCACCGACACCCGTCGCGCGAAGCGCCTGTTCCCGCTGTTCGCGGCCGGCGAGATCCTCGGGTCGGTGGCCGGCGGCCTGGTCACGCAACCACTCGTGGGCGTCATCGGGACGGAGAACCTGCTCCTGGTCTGGGCGGCCGCGCTCGCGATCTCGTTCGCGCTATGCCGGGTGGTCCTATCCGCGGCCGGGACGCTCGCGCAACCCCGGGTCCGCAAGGCCCGGCGCCGGACCGCGTCGCCATGGCGAGACCTCACCGTCGCGTTCGGGTACGTGCGGCGATCGCGGCTGCTCGTGTGGATGACGCTGGCCGCCGTGCTGTTCTCGGTCCTGTTCTTCTCCCTGTACCTGCCGTGGGCGACCGCCGCGACCGAACGGTTTCCGGACGCCGGCGACCTCGCCGGGTTCTTCGGTCTGTTCTGGGCGGCGATGACCGCCGCCGCGTTGCTCGTGTCGGTGCTCGTCACCAACCGGCTCTTCGCCCGGTTCGGCATCGCGTCGATGATGCTCGTGCTCCCCCTGCTGTACATCGGGTCGTTCGGCATCCTGCTCGTGAGCGCGGGGTTCGTGACGCTCGTGATCCTGCGGTTCGTGGACGGGGTCTGGCTGCAGGGCGTCGCCTCACCCGCGTGGGAGACGCTCACGAACGTCGTCCCCGACGCGCGCCGCGACCAGGTGCGGACGTTCCTGAACGGCGGGCCCGCGCAGGCGGGGACCGCCATCGCCGGGATCATCGCGCTCGTTGGCCAGGACGTGCTGTCCCCGCGGCAGTTCGCCGCGATCGGGCTCGCGACCGCCGCGCTCGCGGTGTTCGTCACGTGGCGCGTACGCGCGTCGTACGCCTCCGCGCTCGTCGAGGCGTTGCGCGAGGGACGGCCGGAGGTGTTCCCCGACGTCGCGGTGGCCGGGGTCCCGTTCGCGTTCGCGCCCGACGCGCAGGCGATCGGCGGCCTGCTGGTGGCGATGGACGACGCTCATCCATCGGTGCGACGGCTGTCGGCCCAGCTGCTCGCGGACGTGGACGATCCCCGAGCCACCGCGGCGCTCGAACGAGCGCTGGGCGACGACGATCCCTCCGTTCGAGCGCAGGCGATCGACGCCCTCGCGTCGGCTCCGGAGCGGGCCGAGGCGGACACGTTCCTGCCACTGCTCGATGATCCCGATGCTGCGGTGGCCGCCTCCGCCGCGGCGGCGACCGCGACGCCTCCGAACACTGCTTCCGCTGCACGTGTGCTGCTGAGGCTCGCCGCCGATGCCGACCCCACCGTGCGGTCGACCGCGCTTCGCCACCTCGTGGCGGCGCCGGCCGACGCCGCCGCCGGGCTGGCGACACCAGCGCTCGAGGACGAAGACCCGGCCGTGCGGTCGGCCGCGCTGGCCACCCTCGCCGCGGTGCGACCGGTGGATGCGCTCGGCGCGGCGATCCGCATGTTCGAGGACCCGAGCCCGAGGGTTCGCGAGGCCGCGGTGACCGCCGCGGCGCGGCTCGGCGATCGTTCGGTGGACGAGGTGCTCGACGCGCTGGATCGACCGGCGGCCCGGGACGCCGCCCTGCGGTCCCTCGCGCGCATGGATCTCGGCGGACGAGGCGATCGCGTCCGTACCTTCGTCGTCGAGCGTTCGAGCGAGGCGACCGGCGACGACGCACTCGCCGCCGCCGTCCCGTCGGACGGGGAGGCGGCCGACCTGCTGAGGGACGCGCTGCTCGAACGCGCACGGGCGACCGGGCGCTCGGCGCTGCGGGCACTGTCGTTGATCTCGACCGACGGGGCCGCGGTCCGCTCCGCGATCGAGAGCCTCGACGCGAGCGACCCCGGACAGGTCGCGAACGCGCTCGAGACGCTCGAGGCGACGACCGACGCCACCATCGCCGCCCCGATCCTCGCGTTGTGGGAGCCGCGCGCAGGACCCCGCCACGACCTGCCGGACGATTGGCTCGAACGGGCGTCGGCAGACAATGATGCGTTCGTCGCGGCGTGCGCCGGGACGCTGATCGCGCAACGCGGCGGAGGGGACGGGATGGCTCGGACGAACGCGACGATGCCGGTCATCGAACGCGTGCTTTTCCTTCGGCGCGTCCCGCTGTTCGACGAGCTCGCACCCGCCGATCTGGGGGCGATCGCGGAGGTGGCGCAGGAGCGATCGTTCGCGGACGGGGTGCTCCTCGCGTCCGAGGGCGAGCTGGGCGACGAGCTCCTGATCATCGCGAGCGGCACCGTCCGCGTGGAGGCCGGCGGTTCCGAGATCGCTCGGCGAGGCCGGGGCGAGGTGGTCGGCGAGATGTCCCTGATCACGCGACGTCCGCGGATGGCCTCGCTCGTCGCCGACGGAGACGTCCGCGCGATCCGCATCGGCCGCCGCGAGTTCGAGAGCATGATCCACGACCGCCCCGACATCGGGATCGGCGTCATGCGGGTGCTCGCACAACGGCTCGCGGAGGCGGGGCCGGCCGGCCCGGCGCCCGCGTCGAACGCCTGACCCGCAGCTCAGACGGCGGGGGGCGGTTCGGGGATCGGAGCCACGGGCAGCGGCGGCATCGGGACCGACGTCGATCCGCGAGCGGCGATCACGAGCGCACCGAGACCTGCGATCGAGGCCAGGACCCAGACCAGGCCGCCGAGGAACGGGATCAACCCGATCCCGCGAAGGATCATCCACCCGACGAGGAAGGCCACGAACCGCGAGCCCGGTGGTTTCACCAGCCGCCTTCCGAGCACGTGCGCGCCCGCGACGTAGCCGAGCGTGTACAGCAGGGCGAGCGCAAGGAGGAGGAACAGGCCGAGCGGAATCGCGACCACCACGACGAGCAGCAGCACCGCGGCGATCGGCAGCAGGAAGAAGATCGCAGCGCCGAACCCGAACGAGGCGCCCATCCGCCGGCGGAACGCGTCGGCGAGCGGAGCGTCGACGCCGGGGAGGAACAGGAGGAGCACGAGCCCGAGGATGAGGGTGGAGATCGTGTAGCCGAACCACCACACGTAGCGTCCAACCCAGCCGAGCCCCTCGAGGTCGAACCGGCCCGAGATCCCCTTGATCTCGCCCCGGACCGTTGCGCCCTCCTCGATCCGGGGGAATTGTCGGCTGGCGATGTCGCCGTCCACCTCGGCGCCGGAACGGACGATCACGCGGCCGTTGAAGGCTACGACGTCGTCACCCACCGTCCCGGTGATCTCGACGTCGCCGTTGAAGACCACCACGCTCTCGGTGGCCGTGCCGTCGATCGTCGCGTCGCCGTTGAAGATCACGGCGGTTCCGACCGTGGCTCCCTCGGGAACGAGCAGCTCGCCCGTCAGCACGACCTGATCGTCTTCGCCGGGTGTCGTGCCCTCGTCCTGCGCGAAGGCCGAGGGCGCGGACGCGATCCCAAGGACACACGCGACAAGCGCCACGGCGACGAACGTCCGGTGCGCAGATCGTGCTCGGTCCTCACGCATGTCTAGGACCTCCCAACGTCGGAGTATCGAAGGGGACCTTACCCGTCGTGCGCCCATCCGATGCGACCGTCGCATACGACCAGGCACGCTCCACGCCGACTCCACGGAGCCGGCTGTCGCCCGCGGTGGGCGAAATGGTACCGTTGTCCCGAGGGCAACGATCGCGGTTTTACAGCTACGAGCAGTTCCCTCACCCGGCTGCTACGGCCGGCGCCGTGAAGGGCAGCAACCAGGCCCGGACGGCGAAAGGAAGGAGGGATCGCACGTGGCAATCGGAACCGTGAAGTGGTTCAGCCCCGAGAAGGGCTTCGGATTCATCACTCCGGACGACGGTACCGCCGACGTGTTCGTGCATTTCAGCGCGATCGCCGGTGAGGGTTTCCGCAACCTGGAGGAGAACCAGAAGGTGGAGTACGACGTGACCCAGGGCCAGAAGGGCCCGCAGGCCGCGAACGTTCGCGCCGTCTAGTTCGGACCCGAACGCGATGAGGACCCGGCGCACCGCGTCGGGTCCTCTGCGTTCCCGCCCTCGCAAGCTCGCGAGGACGCCGGGCCAACCTCACGCCTCGGCCTCGCCCCTCGCGTCCGATCCCGCCGGCTCCGGCGCCTTCGGTTCCGAGGCCCTCGACCCCGAGGCATCCTGGTTCTCGGCGGCCTCGCCGTCTCCCTCGGGCTCGACGACGAGGAACTCGCTCTGCTCGGCGGGACCTATCGGGGGGCCGGGTTCGATGAGTCCCGCCTCGCGATCCTTCTTCCTTCCCGCGC
>DATEQE010000120.1:0-6227 GCA_035272825.1 Actinomycetota bacterium | reverse complement strand
AGCGAGCGGAGGAACTATCCGCCGAGATGCGTGCCCGGGGGGTCCCCGCGGACCTCAGGGTCCGGGTCGGCGTGAACACGGGCCACTGCACCGTGGGGGTCCTGGGCAGCGACATCATGCGCGCCTACAAGGCGGTGGGTTTCGCGGTCAACGTTGCCGCGCGGCTCCAGTCCGAAGCCGAGCCCGGAACCGTCCTCGTCGGATTCCGAACCTACGCGTTGGTAAAGGAGCGGGTGGTGGCTCAGCAACGGGTGCCCTTGATGCTCAAGGGGGCCGCTCGCCCGGTGGAGGCGTGGGAGATCCGTCGGCTGGTCGAGACGGGCGACGGGGTTGCGCCGCTCGCGTAGGACGGACCTAGTGGTAGACCACGACCGGGGTGCCGTAGTCAGCGAGGCCGTACACCCACTGCGCGTTCCAGTACGGGATCCGAACACAGCCGTGGCTGGCCGCGTAGGTGGGCACCTCGATCCAGCCGTGGAGGGCCCGATATCCATCGAAGTAGCTCGGGTAGTAGAGGTGGTTCGGGCTGAAGCCCGCGGTCTTCGCCCACACGCGGAACCTACCGTCGTGGGTCGCGCCGCCCGCTCCGGTCGACACGTGGAGCACGTTCGTGATGTCGCCGTCCTCCACCGTGTAGAGCACCTGCCTGGTCTGGTCGACCTCGACATGGAAGCCGAGCCAATCGTGTCGCGCGTGTGGTCGGATCGGATCCGCGAGCCTCCGCCACGTGGCCTCGCTCACCGCGTCCGAACGCTCCATGCGCTGCACCTTGTGGAACGCGACGACGGCGTCGGCGGTTCGGAAGTCGTACCGGCCGTCCTTCGTCCCGACGAGCCGGTAGTGGAGGTCGACGAGCCGCCCCTCGAGCAGCCTCACGAAGCGACCCGACGAACCCGACGACAGATGCGGAAGCGGGGTGGCGTCAGCACGGGTCCTCGCGCCGCCCCTCAGGAGGTCGGGTGCCGAGAACGATGCCCTCGCGCGGTAGGTACCGGGCTTCGGGATCGTGAACCTCGCGCGGAACCCGGCGGCCGCGCCCATCGTCACGCTGCGGGTATCGACGGTTCGGCCGTCCTTGGTCAGCTCGACCACCACAGACGAGCCCGGCCGCGCGGGACCGACCGTGCCGCGGACCAGGACGTGGTCGAACAACCGGACCTGTCCCATCCGAGCCGAGACCACGGCGCGGACCCCGACGATCACGGGTTCGCTCACGCCGTCCCCGAGCACGGCAACGTAGCTGTCGGACCCCGACGGTTTGAGCTCGGCCGAGAAATCGCCTGCCGCGTCGGTGGTCGACGACGCGACCGGCAGGCCGGCGGCGTTCCGGATCTGGACCGTCGACCCGGCGGGTGCTCCGGTCGAGGAGCCCGAGAGCCTCACGTGTTCGCCGAACGTGATCGTGCCCGAGGACGCCGACAGCGTGATCGTGACACCGGTCTGGGCGGGAGCCGCGGTCGGGACGAGCAGCACGACCGTCACGACCAGCAAGAGCCCTGCGACCCGCTTCAACGTCCTCCAACCCTCTCGCCGTCGACGAACGTCCGTACCACCGGGTTGTGTCCCGGCCGATACGGCACCATCCGGAAGGCGTCGCCGTCGAGGACCACGAGGTCGGCGGGCCTGCCGGGCGCAAGCGTACCCCGCTGCGGCGCAAGGCCGAGCGCAGCCGACGCGTTCACCGTCGCGGCCGCCAACGCCTCGAGCGGTTGGAGGCCGTAGAGCGAACACGCGGTGGCGATCGCCTCGGGCATCGAGAGCACCGGAGACGTGCCCGGGTTGAAATCGGTCGCGATCGCTACAGCAGCCCCTGCGTCGAGCAGGGCTCGGACGTCCGGCGGCGACGAGCCGAGGAACAACGTCGAGGTCGGCAGCAGGACGGCGACGGTCGTCGGCGCGCCGCCGAGCGCCGCGATCCCCGTCGCCGAGACGTGGTTCAGGTGGTCCGCGCTCCTTGCGGCGAGCGCGACGGCGGCCTCGGCCGCGCCCGAGGGGCCGAGCTGGTCGGCGTGGCAGCGGAGCGGGAGCCCGACGTCCGAGGCGCACCCCGCGACCTCGGCCAGGTCGTCGACGGAGAACGCGATGTCCTCCACGTAGACATCGACCGCGTCGACGAGACGCTCGCGCGCGGCTGCCGGGATCAACTCGTCGCAGACGACGCGAACCCAGTCGGCGCGCTCCATGCCTTCGGGCACGGCGTGGCACGCGAGCAGCGTGACCGAACACGTCTGCGGCGCCTCCTCGGAAAGCCGCCGGGCGAGGCGAGCCTGTCGGAGCTCGGCCTCGACCGAGAGCCCGTACCCGGTCTTGAGCTCGAGCGCCGTGGTCCCGTGCTCGGCCATCTCCTGCACGAGCGACCGGCAGAAGGCCAGCACCTCGTCCTCGCTCGCCGCCGCGAGCATCCGCGCGCTCCGATAGATGCCACCTTCGCCGTGGAGGTCGCGGTACGAGAGGCCCGACAGACGTGCCTCGAACTCGTCGGCGCGCCAGCCGGCGAACGGAAGGTGCGTGTGGCAGTCGACGAACCCGGGCGCGATCGTGCACCCCTCGAACCACTCGGGCTCGACGCCCGTCAAGCCGTCGGCCTGCCCGACGTACGTGATGACGCCGTCCTCCCAGGCGACCGCCTGCTCGGCGGCCTCCGTCGGCCACGGGCCGTCTCCGCGGACCGGTGCGCGGTCCCCGGAGGGCGTTACGAGGTTGGTCGCGGCGATCGCGCCGCTCGCGTGGTGGGGCACGCCCGACATGAAAGAGCAGGGTCGGGTTGCGCGCAAGCTTTTCCCATCGGGGGCTACCGCTCGCGCGTTCGCGCTCGCTCCATCAGCCCCCGAACCCCCGTCCGTATGCTGTGCCGCCATGAGCGAGGCGGAGCGGTTTCGGATCCGGGAGGTGCTCCGCATCCCCGAGATCCGAGCCGCGATGCTCGGGACCTTCGTGATCATGCTCGGGTACGGCATCCTCTCGCCCGTCCTGCCGAACTACGCGCGCAGCTTCGGAGTGGGGTACGACTCGATCGGCCTGCTGATCTCGTCGTTCTCGTTCGCGCGCCTGGTGTCGGACCCGTTCGTCGGCCGCTACATCGACCGGTACGGGGAGCGAGGGATGGCGACGCTCGGCGCGGTGTGGGTCGGGGTCTCGTCGTTCGCGGCGGCGCTCGCGCCCACGTTCCCGCTGCTCGTGCTCTTCCGAGCGCTCGGGGGCGTGGGCTCCGCGCTGTTCTTCGCCTCGCTGCTCTCCTTCCTCTTGCGGTCCATCCCGTCGCGGCGGACGGGACGCGTGATGAGCGTGTACTACGCGTCGTTCAACATCGGCTTCATCGCCGGTGGTCCGCTCGGCGGCCTGATGGCGAAGTGGTTCGGTCTCGCGAGTCCGCTCTTCATCTACGCGGGAGCGTGTTTCCTCGCGGCCGTGCTGTTCTGGCGGACGATCCGTAACCCCGAACGTCACGAGTCCGAGGTCCGTCGCGGTGGCATCCGCCGGCTCCCGTGGAACCGGGCGTTCGTGACCGTGCTCGTCGTGAACGGCGTCTACCTCTGGATGATCGGCGCGATCTTCAGCACCCTGGTCCCGCTGTTCGGGACGAGCGACGAGGTCGGGCTCACGATCGGCGGCGTGGGGATCGGGCTCGCGATCGCAACGGCGACCGAGCTCGCGTGCCTGTACCCCGCCGGTCACGCGACCGACCGCCGCGGCCGCCGCGCCGTGCTGATCCCGGCGCTTGCGGGGCTCGCGCTCATCACGGCGGCGTTCGGGTTCGTCTCGACGCCCGTTGGCTTCATGGTGGCGATGGCGCTCCTCGGCGTCGCGAGCGGCTACTCGGGTGTCCCACCGGCGCCGATGCTGTCAGACGTGACGCCGGAGGAGCTCAAGGGGTCGGCGGTCGCCGTCTTCCGGTTCGTAGGCGACCTCGGGTTCGTGATCGGGCCGCTGGTCGCCGGGTGGTCGGCGCAGGCGTACGGGTTCACCGCATCGTTCGCGATCAACGCGATCCCGGCGGTCGTCGCGCTGGGGCTCGTGCTCTCGATCCGCGAGACGATGCACGCGCGGCGCGCGAGCGACGAGGGCAGGGGCCTGTAGCGATGCGTGTCGAGGCGTTCCGCGACCTCGCCGCGTCCCCCGAGCGCGTCTGGTCGTCGATCGAACGGTGGGAGGACCAGTCCCGGTGGATCCGCGACGCAGTCTGGGTGCGCGTGCTCACGCCTGAACGCGCGAGCGTCGGCGCCCGCATCGAGGTCCTGAACCGCGTGCTGCGCGTCCCCCTGTTCACTGAGCAGCTCGAGGTCGTGGGGTGGGAGCCGCCGCGAACGATGGTGATGGCGCATCGGAGCTTCGTCCGCGGAACCGGGACCTGGTCGCTCGAACCCGTGGACGGTTCGACCAGGTTCACCTGGACCGAGGAGCTCTCGCTGCCGATCCCGCTCCTGGGCGAGCTTGCGTTGCTTGCGTACCGGCCGTTCCTTCGCCGCTTGATGCGGGGGAGCCTCGCGAACCTTCAGCGACTGATCACGGCGACGTAGGCGCGCAGGTCGGGCAGGTGCGCGGAGGCGTGCGTGAACGCGCCGTCATCGGACCCCAGGAGCGAGCCGATCCGATCGCCGAGCGTCCGATCGTCGGGGTCGAACGGGTACTCGGCGGTCCAGGCCTCGTCGCTGGTCGATCCGATTGCAGCGACGACCCGGCGATGCATGTCCTCGAACCGGGCCAGGACGTCCGGGGCGGGCGTGTCGAGGAACCGCTCGACACCCTCGGCGTTCACTCGGTCGCCGTTTCCGGGTTCGGTGAACCGATCCTCGACCGCCGGACGCTCGCCCCGCCCGAACGCGTCCATCACCTCGATCGCGAGCTCCTCCCAGATCCCCATGTGCGCCGCGAGATCCTTGGCCGACCACTCGCCCCCGCCCATCGTCTCCCGGCGCGCGAACGCGTCTTCGTCGAGCTCGGCCAGCAGGGCCGCGAGCTCGGCATGCTGATCCTCGAGCAGACGGACGGCGTCGTCGCGGGTGGTCACGCGCGCATCCTAGCGGGCGGGTAGCATCGAGCGGAGGGCAGGGGAGTCCGGGGAACCGGGCTGAGAGGCCGGCTCGGGTTCGGCTCCACGAACCGCGCGGACCGCCGCCGGCGACCCTTGGAACCTGATCCGGGTCACACCGGCGGAGGGAGCGGACGTGGCGCGCGTCGCCGAACGCCTCGAGAAGATCCTCCAGCGCGAGACCCCCGCGTGGGGCATCCGCCCTGTGCCGCTCGAGCGGCGCAACCTCGGCGGTCTCGATCTCGCCGTCCTGTGGTTCGATCTGTCGGTCGGGCTGCTCGTGATGGTCACCGGCGCGCTCCTGGTCCCGGCGCTCGGGACCGGGCGCGCGTTCCTCGCGATCGGGGTCGGCACGCTGATCGGGTGCGTCCCGCTCGCCCTTGTCGGGCTCGCCGGCGAGCGCGAGGGCGTCCCCTCGATGGTCCTGCTCCGCCCCGTGCTGGGCGCCCGAGGCTCGTTCCTGCCCACGTCGCTGAACGTCGTGCAGCTCGTCGGGTGGACCGCCGTCGAGTTCTGGGCGATGGGCGAGGTCGCGAACGTCGCCTCGGCGCAGTTGTTCGGGTTCGAGTCGCGGGTGTTCTGGCTCGCCGTGGTGGCCGTCGTGTGCACCGCGCTCGCGATCGGCGGCCCCGTGCTGGTCGTGCGCCGGTGGCTCGAGCGCTTCGGGATCTACGTGCTGCTCGGCTCGGCGGTGTGGATCACCGTCGAGGTCCTGAGGGGCTCGGGTGCGGTATGGGACTCGGCCGGACGGGGCGGGCTCCCGTTCTGGCTCGCCGTGGACCTGGTGATCGTGATGCCGGTCTCCTGGCTCCCGCTCGCGGCGGACTACAACCGCTTCGCCCGACCCGGGTCGCGCGCGACCCTCGGGACGTATGGCGGCTACGCCGCGGGCAACGCCTGGTTCTACGCGCTCGGCGTGCTCCTGGTGCTCGCGACGGGTGCAAGCGCGGATGCGCTGGGGATCGGCTCGGCGATCGTGGGTCTGGCCGGCGGCGGCGTCGTGCTGGTGGCGCTGCTGGTCGGGGAGAGCGACAACGCGTTCGCCGACATCTACTCGGCCGCGGTGTCGACGCAGAACGTCGCGAGCGAGGTGCCCCAGCGGGGGCTGGCGGTCGCGGTGGGTGCGCTCGGGTTCGTGCTGGCGCTCGCGTTCACCGCCGAACGCTACGAGCAGTTCCTGTTCCTGATCGGGTCGATC
>DATEQE010000119.1:0-13065 GCA_035272825.1 Actinomycetota bacterium | reverse complement strand
CATCTGACGGAGGTGGGGAGGATGACCATTGCGAACGTGACCCGCTCGATCGACGCGCGCGGCATGCCGTGTCCGGGCCCGCTGATGAGCCTGATCGGCGCGATCCGCGAGGGACAGGTCGGCGACGTGATCGAGGTCTTGTCCTCGGACGCGGGCTCGAGGACCGACATCCCTGCGTGGCTCGCGAAGGCGGGGCACGAGCTGGTCGAGGTCGTCGAGGAGGACGGCTTCACCCGTTTCGCGGTTCGGAAGACGCGATAGCGATGCCCGCGCGGGTCGCGGTACTCGGCGGAGGTGTGGGCGGAACGCTCGTCGCCAACCTGCTCGACAAGGCGCTCGGGCGCGAGGCACGGGTCTCCGTGATCGACCCGACCGGGATGCACCACTACCAGCCGGGCTACCTGTACGTTGCACTTGGCCAGGCGAACGGGCGATGGCTGATTCGAGACGAGCGATCGCTGCTTCGCCGGGACGTCGATCTGATCATCGACCGAGCCATCCGGATCCATCCGGACGCCGGCACGGTGCAACTCGAACGCGGCGCGAGCGTCGACTGGGACTACCTCGTCATCGCGACCGGCGCGCGGCTGATGCACGATCGCATCCCTGGGCTCGTCGAGGGAGCGTTCGGCTTCTATTCCCTGGACGATGCCCAGCGCCTTCGCGAGGAGCTTCGCGGGTTCCGCGGGGGCCGGATCCTCGTCGGCATCGGCGGCATCCCCTACAAGTGCCCGCCGGCGCCCGTCGAGTTCGTGTTCATGCTGGAGGAGTACCTGCGCAAGCGCGGCGTCCGCGATCGCAGCAGCTTGACCCTGCTGTCGCCGCTGAATCGGGCCTTCACGATCGAGTCGGCGAGCAAGGTGATCCAGCCGATCCTCGAGGAGCGCGGCATCGAGCTGACCACGTTCTTCAACGTCGAGCAGGTCGACCCGGCGGCCCACACGGTGACGTCGATCGAGGGGGAGAAGGCCGAGTACGACCTCCTCGTGCTCGTGCCGCCGCATCAGGGGCAGTCGGTCGTGATCGACTCGGACCTCGGTGACCGGAGCGGCTGGCTGCCGACGGACCGCCTGACCCTGCAGGTCAAGGACCGAGACCGCATCTTCGCGATGGGCGACGCAACCGACCTGCCGATCAGCAAGAGCGGTTCGACCGCGCACTTCGAGGCGCCGGTCGTCGCGAGCAGGATCGCGTCACTGGTACGCGGGAGCGCTCCGAAGACCAACTACGGCGGTCGCGTCATGTGCTTCCTGGAGACGGGGAACCGCAAGGCGACGGCCATGCGATTCGATTACGAACACCCGCCCACACCGCCGAGGCCCAGCACGGTCTGGCACGCGGCGAAGTGGATGTTCAACAGGGTGTATTGGGAGACGGTGCCGCAAGGTCGTATCCCCGAGGCACCGCGACGGCATCGCAAAGGAGACGACCATGAGCGTGCAGATCGCTCGAACGCTTGATCTGAAGGGCCTTCAGTGTCCGTTGCCGATCGTCAAGACGGCGCAGGCGATCAGGGAGCTCGGGTCTGGCGACCTCATGGAGGCACTCGCCACCGACCCGGGATCGGTCGCCGACTTCGGGGCGTGGTGCACGGCGACCGGCAACGAGCTCGTGGAGCAAAGCGAGACGGACGACGTGTTCCGGTTCGTGATCAGGAAGAAGTGAGGTGAGAACGATGGCGGTTCGAGAGGCAGAGCTCGAGACCCGGGCTCACGCGCACGAGGATCAGCACAAGCACCAGAAGCTGGTGATCATCGCGTGGAGCGGCGACCTGGACAAGGTCTGGCCGCAGATGATCCTCGCGACGACCGGCGCCGCGATGGGGATGCAGACCACGATCTTCTTCACGTTCTGGGGCCTGTTCTCGCTGGTTAAGGACGGAGTCCACATCACCGGCGACAACTGGATGCAGAAGATGGTTTCGATGATGGACCGGCCCGGGATGGAGCACCTGAAGCTCGGCAAGATGAACTTCGCGGGCGCCGGGCCGAAGATGATGAAGCACCTGGCCAAGGAGCACAAGGTCGCGAGCCCCGGCGAGTTGCTCGAGATGGCCCAGGATCTCGGCGTTCGGCTGGTTCCCTGCCAGATGACGATGGACCTGCTCGGGCTCACGCGTGAGGACATGATCGAGGGCCTCGGCGAGCCCGTGGGCGCGACGACGATGCTGCTGGAGGCGCAGGACGCCGTCACGCTGTTCATCTGAGGAGGGTTGACATGTCGAACATCGTGGTGCGGTACCTGCAAGGTGACCGGCTCATGGCGGAAGTCCGCGGGCACGAAGTGACCGTGGACCAGCCCGCCGCGGACGGTGGCGAGGACCTGGCCCCGACGCCGACGGAACTGTTCCTGAGCGGGTTGGCGACGTGCGTCGGGTTCTATGCCGAGCGCTACCTGCGCAGGCACGATCTCGATCCGACCGGCCTCGTCGTCGAGTGCGACTACGACTTCAGCGAGGACCCTCCGGCGAGGGTGCGCGAGATCCGGATCGCGGTGACGGCTCCGAGTCTTCCCGAAACCCGCCGCGAGCCATTCACTCGGGTGATCGAACACTGCACGGTCCACAACTCGCTGGTGCGGCCGCCGACCGTGACGATGGACCTCGTTCGGTCGGAGCAGGCAGCCTGAGTCGGCCTACGCCCTCGAGCGCGTCTTTGGCCTCTCTCGGCTCAGGGTTGGGGCCGGACGTTGGCGCGGGAACGCCGTTCGGGTGAACCAGATGCGTGTTGCTGGGGCGCCGCTTCGCGGGCCATCTCCTAAACCCATCAAGCGCTTGACCGGATCGCGAAGACCACAGACGCGAGGGTTGCGCTTCGGTGGGGGCGTCGAGGGGCCACGAGGAGAGGCCCGATGGGCCTGTCGGCTTCAGGACTGTAGCCCCGTGGACCATCCCTCAATCGGGTGCAGGCTGTGGATGGAGGCGCCGGCCGAAGCGAGGTTCAGCGATGACATCGCCAAAGGTGCTGCTCATCGGGTACAACGGCGCGAACAACACCGGCGCCGAAGCGCTGCTGCAGGCCGACATCCAGGACTTTCGCGTCGTGTTCGGCGAGGACGCCGTGCTCACCGTTCCGGCCGTCAAGGACGCCGCGAACCTGCGCCGCTACCTGCGCGAAGGACCCACGTTGCAGATCGTTTCGATCCCCTCCGTCTTCTTCGGTGCCGTCCGGCGCCTCGTCCGTGAGCACGATTTCGTCGTGCTGGTCGAGGGCAGCGCGTACATGGACACGTGGACGTCGGCGCTCCTTTGGTACTTCCTGTGGGCGACCCGGTGTGCGGCCCAGGAGGGCAAGCCCTGCCTCGCGTACGCCGTTGACGCGGGTGAGCTTCGACCTCGCAATCAGCGGCTGGTCCGCCGATACGCGAGCAGCACGAACCTGGTCGTCACTCGGTCCGAGGCGGCGGCCGAGCGCCTGCGCGGCTGGGGTGTGACCGCGCCGGTCGAGTGGACCGCGGACAATGCGTTCAACTTCGAGCCGCGACTCCGCGACCAGGAATGGGCCACGCTCTGGCCCGAGGACCAGCGACCGTCCGTCGGCATCGCGGCCGTCGACTTCTACCGCTGGCCGGTCGTGATCCGGCCGTGGGGCCGGTCGCAGGACCGTTACCGCTGGCCGTACTACTTCTCCACGTCCCCGGAGCGCAGGCGCGCCAGCACGGAGCTCGCCCGCCGGTACGCGCGCCTCGCGGATCGCGTGGTCGAGGAGCACGACCGATCTGTCGCGCTCATCTGCATGGAGGAGCTCGACGAGCCGATCGCCCGCGCGATCCACGCCGAGATGGTGCACGAGGATCGGGCTCGGGTGTTCTCTTCGCGAGAGCACGATGCGTCGCGCATGACGGCGCTCCTGCGGCGCCTCGGCGTGCTCGTGACCTCGCGGTACCACGCGTCGGTGCTGTCTCTCGCGGCCGCCGTGCCCCAGCTCGCCGTCGGACACGATCTCCGGCTCCGCACACTCTATTCGGAACTCGGGGTGGAGGACCGGTACTTCCTCACACCCGACGAGCCGGACGTGGTGGACCGGATGACCGACGCGGTCGACGAGCTCCTGCTCGATCCGGTCGAGGTGCGGGAGCGCCTCCGCGTCGGTCACGACGCGCATCTCGCCGCGGCTCGACGGAACCGTGAGCTCCTGCGGAGCTTCGCCGGTCAGCACGGGTGGGGGGTGCCGGCATGGGCGACGTAGTGCTGCTCACCGGGGGGACCGGGTTCCTCGGCACCGAGGTGGCGGCCCGCCTGCTCGAGCGCGCCGATCTCGAGATCGTGTCGCTCGTGCTCGCGGACACCGATGCCGAGGCCGCTCGCGCCTCGGACAGGGCATGGTGGTTCCTGCCGGACGTGCGCGCCGAGTTCGGAGCCCGCATCCACGCGATCGCCGGAGACGTCGCCAAGCCATCGTTGGGTCTCGACTCGGGCACGTACGCGGATCTCTGCGATCGGGTGACCCACATCATCCACTCGGCGGCCGACCTGCGGGTCGATGCGATCGTCGAGGAGCTGCGCGTCACGAACGTCACCGGCGTGGCGAACATCATCGAGTTCGCGCGGTCGGCCCGCAGGCTCGCGCGTCTCGTCCACGTGTCGACCGCGTACGTGGCCGGGGGTCGGACGGGCACCGTGAGCGAGGACGACCTGACCGACGCCTTCGGCTTCGGGAGCCCGTACGAGCAGACGAAGTACGAGGCCGAGTGCCTGGTTCGTGCCGGCGCCTCGGAGCTCCCGGTCACGATCGTCCGGCCTTCGATGATCGTCGGCGACTCGAGAACGGGCGACATCAAGACGTTCAACACGTTCTACGCGCCGCTGCGGCTGTTCCTGTCGGGCAGGCTGCGGGTGGTCCCGGCGAGACGCGGCCTTCGCGTCAACATCGTGCCGGTCGACTACGTCGCGGACGCGATCGTCAGCCTGACGTTTGACCCGCGCGCCGCGGGGATGACGTTCCACCTCACGACACCCACCGATGAGCTTCCCACCGCAAGCGACCTCCTCGCGTTCGCTCGTGGGTGGGCGCGAGAGCACCTCGGCGTCCGGCTGCGGTCGCCGGTCTTCCTCCCGATCGGGCTCCGGCTCGGGGGACGTACCGTCCGGCTCCTCAAGCCGTACTTCCGGGAGCGTCGTCGCTTCCGGCGCGACCACGCCGACGAGTTGCTCGGTCCGACGGTTCCCGGCTGGTGCGACTACCTGCCGACCCTGCTGGAACACGCGACCTCCCACGGCTTCCTGCATCGTTCCGATCGCACCGTCCACGAGCAGGTCCTGTTCCGACTGGCGAGTCGGCGTCTGCCCGTCCGCTTCGTGGACGTCGACGCGAACGGTGGCCGGACGCCTCGATCGGCGACCGAGGTTCGGCGCGAGATCGATGCCGCCGTGGTGGCGTTCCGCGCGATGGGCGTCGGGGCCGGGACCCGGGTCGCGATCGTCGGCTCGAACAGCACGCGCTATCTCGTCGTGGACGTCGCCGTCGGCCTCGTCGGCGGTGTCAGCGTTCCCCTGTACGAGACGACGCCTCCCGAGGACCTGGACGACGTGATGCGCCGGAGCCGTTCGGAACTCCTGTTCGTGGGAGCCCCGGCCGTGATGGAACGTCTCGACGAGCTCGCGACAAGGGTGCCGATCGTCTCTTTCTGCCGAGTCGATCCGACTGTCGACCGCGAGGTGATCCCGTGGAGATCCTTCCTCGAGACCGGCCTGGCGAACGGCGACGCCGAGGCCCCAACGTTCGCGCCGGTCGGTCCGGACGATCTGGCCACGATCCGGTACACGTCGGGTACGACGGGACCGCCGAAAGGTGTCGCGTTCACCCACGCACAGCTCCGGTGGATGGCCGAGACGATGGCCTCGCTCATCCCCTGGGGCATCCGGACGCGGCCGAATCGATACCTGTCGTTCCTGCCGATGAGCCACGTGGTGGAGGGCATCCTCGGCACCTACAGCCCGTACGACCTGCCCGCGCCCGTCGAGGTGACGTTCCTGGGGGACTTCCGGCGCGTGGCCTCGACGTTGCCCGCCGTGCGGCCGACCGTCTTCTTCTCGGTGCCCAGGCTGTACCAGAAGGTCTGGGAGGGGCTTGAACGAAGCCGGATCGGAGCCCGGTACCTGCGGATGCGGGAGGGATCGCTCCGGCACGTCCTTCGACCGGTGGTTCGCCGCGCGATGCTCCGCCGAGCGGGCCTGGATCGCTGCGCGCAGCTGCTCGTCGGCTCGGCAGCCGTCGACGAACAACTGCTGAGGTCCTTCCACGAGCTCGGCGTCGAGATCCACGAGGCGTACGGGCTCACCGAGGCCCCGCTCGTGGCGCTGAACCGCCTGGGCCGGAACCGCATCGGGTCCTGCGGCGAGCTGCTGCCCGAGACACATGTCCGGGTCGCCGACGACGGCGAGCTCGAGGTCCGGGGACCGCAGGTGATGGCCGGCTACGTCGACGAGGACGACCAGCCGTTCCGCGACGGCTGGCTCCGAACGGGCGATCTCGGCCACGTCACCGCCGACGGCCGACTCGTCATCGACGGGCGCAAGAAGGAGCTGTTGAAGACCGCGTACGGGAAGTACCTCCAGCCCTCGAGGATCGAGGCCATGCTCCGTCGGATCCCCGGCGTCGCGGAGGCGATGGTCGTGGGGGAGGGGAGGCCGTTCTGCGCCGCGCTGCTCTGGGTGGAGGGGGTCGACGGCGCGGCCGCCGTCGACGCGGCCGTGACCGAGATGAACCGGCTGCTGTCGCATCCCGAGCAGGTGAAGCGGTGGATCGTGCTCCCGAACGACCTCTCGATCGAGGGCGGGGAGCTCACCGCGAATCTCAAGCTCAGGCGACACGAGGTGGAGGCGAGGTTCCACGGCGAGATCGAGCGGCTGTACGAGGAGCATCCGACGGCTTTGATCCGGAACGCGGTGGGTGCGGGAGCGCGGCCATGAGCCTCCGTCTGCGGGTGCTCGAGCTCCACGTGCCCGACGTCGTGGCGCGTTCGGCGCTGCGCCGGCTCTTCGACGCGACGGCGTCCGCGTTCGGCCGCGAGCCCGAGGACGTGAGCGGGTTGGATCGCCGCGCGCTCCTCGAGCGGTACGCGTCGTTCACGAGCAGGTGCGCGGAGCGGGCGCTCGTCGGCCACACGGATCTCGACACCGTCTCCCGCCGCATGTGGGCGCACGCATACGCCCTGGGTGCGTCGCTCCGCCGCCGGCTCGGCGTCCGAACCCGGGCCGAGGCGCTGCGCGCCGCACGGATCGCCTACCGGATGATCGGGATCGATCTGCGGGCGGACCGGCACGGCGATGTGACGGTCGACCGATGTGCGTTCGCAGAGCGGTACTCGCCGGAGGTATGCCGGCTGATGTCCGCGCTCGATGCCGGCCTGATCGCGGGTCTCACGGACGGAGGCCGGCTCGCGTTCTCGGAGCGGATCACCGAGGGGCGACCGCGGTGCCTCGCCCGGATCTCGTGGGAGGGGGCGTCGACGTGAGGAAGCGGGCGGTCGTCGTGGGCAGCGGCGCCGGCGGTGCCACGGTCGCCCGGGAGCTCCAGGGCGCGTTCGACGTGACCGTGGTAGAGGCCGGCCGGGAGTTCCAACGCGCCACGCTGGAACGGAGATCGATCGAACGGATGCGTCGGAGCCGGCTGCTCGTGGACCCCCGGTTGGTGCGCCTTGTCTACCCGCCGATCCGGTTCCGCCGGACGCCGGACATGCTCCTCGTCAATGGGATCGGGACGGGCGGGACGACCACGATGGCGACCGGGAACGGGATCCGCATGGACGGGGACCTGCGGGCGCTCGGGCTCGATCTCGATCGTGAGTTCGACGAGATTGCGCGCGAGATCCCGATCACGACCGCTCACCGAGGCCGCTGGCACCCTACGACGAGACGCCTGTTCCGAGCTTTCGAGGATCTCGGCCTCGGCCCGGTCGTCCTGCCGAAGATGGGCGACGCGGAACTGTGCCGGCACTGCGGCCGCTGCATGCTCGGCTGCCCCTATGGACGGAAGTGGGACAGCCGTGCGTATCTCGACGAAGCCGTTCGGCGTGGCGCCCGGCTGATGACCGGGAGCGCGGTGACCGAGGTCGTGATCGAGGACGGCCGGGCGACCGGCGTGGTGACGCGGACAAAGGCGCTCCACCGGTTCGTCCCCGCCGACCTCGTGGTGCTGGCCGCCGGAGGGTTCGGGACCCCCGCGATCCTCGAACGCTCGGGCATCGGGTGCGAGCCGACGCTCTTCGTCGACCCGGTCCTCACGGTCGCGGCCCGCGTCCCGAACGCGTGGCAGTGCAACGAGATCGAGATGCCGTTCGTCGTGCAGCGCGAGGGTTACATCCTCGCCCCGTACTTCGACTGGATCAGCAGCCTGTTCCACCCCTCGTGGCGTCACCGCCTCCAGGACATCGTGGGCATCATGATCAAGCTCGCGGACGAGAGCGTGGGATCCGTATCGGGCGGGAAGGTCCACAAGCTCCTCACCCCCGCGGATCGCTCGCGGCTGGACGAGGCGGTTGACGTTGCCACCGAGATCCTCGCCGGGTTCGGCGCCGATCCGCACGCGGTGTTCCTCGGGACGGTGCACGCGGGTCACCCGGGCGGCATGCTCCCGCTCACCGAGGCGTCGGCGCCAACGATGCACGACGACCGACTGCCCGAGAACGCCTACGTCGCCGACGCCACGCTCTTCCCGAGGTCGCTCGGCAACCCGCCGATTCTGACGATCATCGCGATGGCGAAGCGGATCGCCGCGATCTGCGCCGGCGAATTCGCACCCTCGCACCTCCCAGCGCCGCAACACTAGGGTCGGCTTCGCCGACTACCCGCCCGCAGCCGAGATCGCGGTGCGGGCGCAGGGGCTCGTCGAGGTCGAGCCCGGCGGTGACCTGCCCGAACCGCAGCTTGATCCACGGGCCGGGCTCGTCGGCCCAGCGGACCAAGATGCGCTCGGGGATCGTGACCACTCCGAACCGTCGCCACCCCCTGGTCGACCCGCGGGCCGGTATCCGCGCTGCTCGGGAACATCGTGATGCCGCGACCGCCGACGAATGCGTCGAGCGCCTTCATCACCGTGATCGGTCCGAGGCCGACGAACATATCCGAGACGCGGTCCATGCCGGGCCGGGAGCCAATGGCGTTCGTGAAGGGGAGCCAGGGGAGCGGGCGTTGCCGGAAGCGGCCGGAGCCCTCCATCGCGGCGGTGCCTACCCCGGGGACGCCGTCCGCGTACGCCGTCTCGACGTACCGGCCGACCGGCGCCGGTACCTCGATCCCGGACACGTGATCACGCATCGAGACCCTTCCCCGCCCCGTTCAGTTGGCGAGGGTTTCAAACACCTCGTAGACCACCAAGGCAGCCAGAAGATCCCCTGGAAGATCGAGAGAGGGTACTCCCAGAACGAATTCGCCTGGTGCCAGAACGCCTCCTCCACTCACATAGCTTCGTTGAGCCTTCCAGGCCCTCTGTCCACCGTTCGCGCCGTCCACAACCCGATCCCCGTGACCAACACCGCCAACAGACTGAGGAGCGCGAAGACCCTCAGCACGCCACCGAGTTCAAACACGGCTGCGATGCCCAGGGCGTTCATGGCGACGAGGACGGCCACGAGGAACCGACCATCACGGTCAGCTTGGCTTGCACCCATCGTTCTCTCCTTTCACTTCCACGCGAGGCCGAAGACCCGGACGGTTTCAGCCGATCGGGCTACGGGCCACGCAGCCTGCCTCCGCCTCCTACCCTGCCCCAGACACGAATCCGCCGCTAGGGCCGGTCGGTCCTGAGAAGCCATCCCGAACGGCCCGGCGGCAGCGAGCTCACAACGGCCGACCTGCAGCCAGGCCTGCTCCAGGAGTCACTGCGGGTCATTCCGGGCTGTCAACTGCTGTCTGCCCGCGCGCGCTCGGGAGCGACTGGCGCAGTGGATCTCGCCGAACCGCGCGACCGCCCCCCGGGGTCCGGCAATACGGCGGACATCGGGGATCGGTTTCGGCTCCCGAGCGTCCGGCGATAGGGGTCGGGCGCGGCCGCTCCGATCCGCTCATCACCCACGCGAAGATGCTCCGGCTCGAGCTGCTCAAGGTGAAGGCCGACCTCGAACGCCCACTCGAGGACTTCTCCCTCAGCGGCTCGACGTGCGGCCTCGACGTGCATTTTGGTCAGCGGCCTCGGCATCCGCCGGGTCACTGGGCGGACCGGGAACCCGCGCCGCACGGCGACGCCGTCGTGTAGCCGGTCTTCGCTCAGGATCCCGGAACGAGCGGAATGGCCGCGGACAAACGCCCGGCTAGTCAAGGCTCGCAACCAGGAGCAACCCCGCCGTCGAGCCGAGGAGGATCGGGCAGACCTTGAACCAGATCACACGCGTGCGGGCTCCCGTCAGCGCCGTGAGCACCGCGAGCGCCGCAGGCAACCCGGCCGCCGTTTGATAGACCCACTGAGTCACGTCCGATTCCGGCCTGCCGAACGCCGTCGCCACCACGATGACGGCGGCGATCCCCACATCGTGAACGCCTCGGCGAGCCATTCCTCGCGGGGCTCGCGGATCGATCCCCCCGACCGCCCAGGTGCTTGCACTAGATGGATCGGGCGGTCGAGGTTTGGATCACCGAGACTCGCCGCCGCAACCCCGACTGGGACCGCTGTGCGGATCCCTTTCGCGACGTTTCCCGTTCGTTCGCGGGACAAATGCGGGACGAGATCAGGTTGTTGAAGCTCGCCAAGCACCCGTGACTTGCGCTCTTGCCCGTAACGCAGACCCGTGTCTGCACCTTGACCAGGGTGGAGACGAGACTTCAGGACACGCGTTTCCTCTGGTAGTCCCAACGGGGTTCGAACCCGTGTCTCCACCTTGAGAGGGTGTTTGGAACGCCCTGATAGGCAGACCGTAGTTCTCCGTGACCTGGGGAAACAGCACCGGCAGGTACTGGCGATTACCGGCAGTTACTGCGCTTCCCTTGGCCCATTCTTGGCCCACTTGGGCGTGTTTGAAGGCTTGCCACGACGCCATCGAGGCAGATCCGACCTCGTGCGTCACGTGAGACCAAGGAACGCGACGTCCTGGGCGGGCATATCCACGGCATGAGTTTCTACACCCAACGATGTATCGTCTGAAATCGGTATTTGGACTAGACATTCGACCATTGAAGGGCGGGCGGACCGGTCCTGGACCTCGACGAGCTGGATGCCGCGATCGAGGAGCACGTGGACAGCGCGTTCGGCTTCCTCGAGCGCCTCGTCGCCGCGCCGAGCACGGTCGGCGAGGAGCCCGAGGCACAGGCGCTCGTCGAGCTCGAGTTGAAGCGGCTAGGGTTCGAGGTCCAGCACCTGCCGATCTACGACTCGATCGCCGACGATCCGCTCGGCGGCGTTCCGCAGATCTCTTACTTTGGCCGGTTCGACCTGGTCGGGCGCCTCAACGAAGTCACACAGGGCCCATCGCTCCTGCTCAATGGGCACATCGACATCGTGCCGGCCGAGCAGCCCGACCTCTGGACCTCGCCCCCCTTCGAGCCGCGGCGGACCAAGGACCGGCTCTACGGCCGCGGCGCCGGCGACATGAAGGGCGGGTTCGCGATGGCCGCGCTCGCGCTCGATGCTCTCCTATCCACCGCGCCGGACGCAATCACCGGGCCGCTCGCGTTCGCTTCGGTCATCGAGGAGGAGTGCACCGGCAACGGGACACTCGCCGCCGCCCGCGCGGGCGTGCTGGCCGACGCTGTCGTCCTGCCCGAGCCGACCGGGCTCGACCTCCTGCTCGCCGGAGTGGGGATCCTGTGGCTCGACGTGGTCATCATCGGGAAGTCCGCCCACGCCGAGTCCGCCGACCGGGCCGTCAATCCGGTCGACCTCGCGATCCAGATCGTCGGCGCGCTCCGCGACCTCGAGCGCGAGATGAACGAGGTCCGCGAGCCCTCGATGGAGGGCGTCGCGCACCCCTACAACCTCAACGTCGGGACGTTCGACGCCGGCGATTGGCCTTCGAGCGTCCCGGCGACCGCAACGCTCCGCCTGCGCGTCGGGCATCCGACCGCGTGGAGTTCCGACGAGGCCGAGGCCCGGGTCCGCACGGCGATCGAGGCGATCGGCGACCCGTGGCTCCGCGACCACCCGCCCACGATCCGGCCCTCCGGGTTCAGGGCGAAGGGCTACGCTTTGTCGGAGACCCACCCGCTCGCGACGCGGCTGGCTAAGGCCCACGAGCAGGCCCACGGCACCAAGCCGAATGCCAAGGCGATGGCGAGCACCACCGATGCCCGTCTCTACATCAACGACTTCGACGCGCCCGCGATCTGCTACGGACCCACCGCCCGCGACATCCACGGGATCGACGAGTCGGTCGAGCTGCAGTCGATCGTCGACGGCGCGCGCACGCTCGCGCGGTTCATCGCCGACTGGTACGCGCAGGAGCCGATCCGATGACGGCCGCGCCGAGTCTCTCGATCCTGGAGCCGGTCAAGCTCCGGAGCGGCGGCGAGCACGTGGCCGACCGGCTGGTCACCGCGATCGCGCTCGGTGAGTTCGTGCCGGGGCAGCGCCTACCCTCCGAGCGCGAGCTGGGCGCGACGCTCGGGGTTAGCCGCACGACGGTGCGCGAGGCGATCCAGCGGCTCGCGGCCCTCGGCTACGTCGAGGTGCGACGGGGCCGCACGGGCGGCGCGTTCGTATTGGAAGGCATGGGGCCCGAGGCCAACGAGATGATCCGCCGCACCTTGCTGCCTGAGTGGTCGAACCTGGAGGGCCTGTTCGACTTCCGCCAGCTCATCGAGCCGCTGATCGCGAGGACCGCGGCCGAGCGGATCGCGGACGAGAACGAGCAGGAGATCCGCGACGCCCTCGCCCGTTACCTCGATGCCGGCGATGACCGCGAGGCCTCGCGCGCGGCCGATCAGGCCGTCCACGCCGCGATCGCGAAGGCGACCGGCAACCCGTACCTGGCCAGCCTGAGTGCGCAGATCCGCCGGCAGATCAGCCTGGGGTTCGGCGCCGAGCCGTACAGCCGTGAGATCCGCGCCCGCGCCGTGAAGGATCACACCGCCCTCGCCGAGGCCATCGTCGCCAGGCGCGCGCCCGCGGCTGCGAAGATCGCCGAGCGGCACTTCCG
>DATEQE010000118.1:0-3690 GCA_035272825.1 Actinomycetota bacterium | reverse complement strand
GCGACGCCGTCACGAAGCGGACGGCGATGTCCCGGTACGCGTCGTCGGACTCGAGCCTTTCACCGTCGGCCCAGATCGCGTCCTGGAGCATCCCGACCCCGTCCTCCTCGTAGGAGATCACGTTCAGGTCGGACGGCTGGTAGAGCTCGCCGGTGTCTGGGTTCACGGTCTCGAGCACCTGCGCGTACTCGTTGTAGATCATGGCCTCGGCCGCGTCGATGTCGCCCGAGAGCAGCCCGGACATGTCGAAGTCCTGTTGCACCAGCGTGACGTCGCTCGCCGGGTCGAGGTTCGCCTGCGCGAGCGCCGCGAAGATCTCGTACTCGTTGCCGAACCCCCAGTTCCCCACCGTCTTGCCGGAGAAGTCCGCGGGCGTCGTGATGCCGGCATCCGCGAACGAGACCTGCAACGTGCCGGACCGCTGGAACACCTGCGCGATGTCGACGATGTTCGCGCCGGCCTCACGCGTCGCCAGCGCCTTGGGCACCCAGGCGAGCGCGAAATCCACCGCACCGTCCGCGAGCTGCTGCTGCGGGACGATGTCCACCCCGCCCTCGACGATCGTCACGTCCATGCACTGGTCGGCGTAGAACCCCTGGTCCTGGGCCGCGTAGTAGCCGGCGAACTGCGCCTGGATGAACCACTGCAGCTGGAGGGTCACCTGGTCCGTGCTGGCGCAGTCGCCGCCACCGCCCGCCCCGCCGCCGGCGGTCGAACCGCCGCCACCACCCTCGTCGTCGTTGCTGCACGCCGCCGCGACCAGCGAGAGCGCGAGCACGCCAGCGGCGAAGAACCTGAGCCGCTTCCCCCTCATCTGGGCCCCCTTCCCCCCGGGGCAGATGCCCCGATTGAAGCCTCCGTGCGACCCGACATCATGCCCTATCGCGCTCCCGCGCGCCGACGCCGCCGGGCGTGGCCACCCGCTCGAGCGCCGCGGCGGCAAGGAAGAACGCCAGACCCAGAAGGCACGCCCCCAGGACGTACGCCCAGGCCTCCGCGTTGTTCGACAGCGCGATGTTGCTCACGATCCGGCTGCCGAGCCCGTTCTGCAATCCCCCGAAGTACTCGGAGACGAAGGCGGTGATCACCGATGCGGGCGCGGCGATCTTGAGCGCGATGAACAGGTAGGGCACGGCGTGGGGCACGCGGACCTTCCGCAGGATCGTGATGTCGCTCGCGGCGTACGAGCGCATGAGGTCGAGGTACACGGCGCCGACCTCTCGCAGGCCTCGCGCAACATTGATCAGGACGATGAAGTACACGACGAGCGTCACCATCAGCCGGCGCGGCACCTCGCTCGTCACCGGGTACATGTTGTTGAACACGGCGACCAACACGAAGATCGGGATCGCGTTCAGCGCGACGGCGAGCGGCGACAGAAGGTCGTCCACGAGGCGGAAGCGCGCGAGCAGGAACGCCATCGCCACGCCGATCGCGGTGCCGATCAGCAGCCCCAGGAGCGCGTTCAGGCCCGAGACCTTGGTCGCCTCCCAGATCAGCGAGGTGGTGGCGCGGAACGCGTCCCAGATCGCCGAGGGTGCCGGCAGGAAGTAGGGCTGGAAGTCGAAGACCCGCACGGCGAGCTCCCATAGGAGCAGGAACGCCAGGCCGAACACGAGGGGAGGCCACACGAGGCTGAACACGTGCCGCGACCGCGTCACAGCTCCTCGACCACCTGCTCGATGTCGGGTTCGACGCCGGTCGGTTGGATGCCTCGCAGCGCCTCACGCACCTCGGTCACCTTGCCGAAGAATGCGTCGGTCTCGCGCGTGTCGACACTACGTCGCGGGCCGAGGTCCACGTCGATCACGTCGGTCACCCTCCCGGGCCGGGGGGACATCACGACCACCCGGGTCGACAGGAACACGGCCTCCGGGATCGAATGGGTGACGAAGACGACGGTGGTCGAGGTCTCGCCGCAGATCCGCAGGAGCTCCGTCTGCATGTGCTCGCGCGTCATCTCGTCCAGCGCCCCGAACGGCTCGTCCATCAGCAGCAGCGGCGGGTGGGCGGCGAGCGCCCGCGCGATCGCCACCCGCTGCTGCATGCCGCCGGAGAGCTGCCACGGGAAGTGCTCGGCGAACTCCGGCAGCTTGACCAGCTCGAGCATCTCGAGCGCGCGGGCACGCCGCCTGGCCTTGTCCCACCCCTTCAGCTCGAGGGGCAGTTCCACGTTCTTGGCGACCGATCGCCACTCGAACAGGCCGGCCTGCTGGAACGCCATCCCGTAGTCCTGGTCCAGACGAGCGGACCGCGCCGGCTTGCCGTTGACCAGGACCTCGCCCGTCGTGGGTTCGGTCAGGTTGGCGATCAGGCGGAGCTGGGTCGACTTGCCGCATCCCGAGGGGCCGATCAGGGAGACGAACTCTCCGGGCGCGATGATCAGATCGATGTCGGCGAGGGCCTCGACGGCGTCCGGGCGCCCGGCGTTGAACACCTTGGCCAGGCCGCGGACCTCCACCGCGTTCGCCCGGCCGACGGCAGCTCCGTCGCTCACTCGGTCGCCTCGCGAGGCCGGTTGCGCATCCCCACGAGGTCGACGAGCGCGACGATCCCGGCCAGCACGAGCCCGAGCGCGGCCGCGCCGAACACGGCCGTGAACACCTTCGCGGGATCGCTCGTCGCCTCCCTCGCGTACTCGATGATCAGCCGGCCGATCCCTCCGGCCAGACCGGTGGAGATCTCGGCGACGACGACGCCGACCACCGAGGCCGTAGCCGCGAGCTTCAGGGCCGGGACGATGTACGGCAGCGCGGCCGGGAACCTGACCTTGAACAGCGTCTGGCGCCAGGACGCCGCGTACGAGTCCATGAGCTCGAGCGACGCGGGTGGCGTCGAGGTCAACCCCTTCAACGTGCCGACGGCGACGGGGAAGAAGGCGAGGAAGGCGCCGAGCACGGCCGCCGAGAGCCATCGCGGCCACTCGAACGCGCCGACGTGGAGCTTGCCGCCCCAGCTCACGACGAGCGGCGCGAGCGCGATCAGCGGCACGGTCTGCGACAGGACGAGGTACGGGAGGAGCCCCCGTTCGACGACCTTGTACCGCGCCATGAGCACGGCGAGCCCGAGCCCGACCGCGGTCCCGAGCGCCAGTCCGGCGAGCGCGATGCGGAACGTGAACCACGCTCCCCGCAGGACCACGACCAGGATCGGCGTGTCGGACGCCCGGTTCTCGGGCTGCCCGTAGCGCGAGAACATCTCCCACACGTGCGGCATCGCCGTATCGTTCGCGCGGGGCAGGATCGTCCACCCGAACACGGTCCCGCCGTCCTCCGGACCGATGACCTTATAGAGCTCCCACGCGGCGCCGACCAGGATCAGCGCGAGCGCGAACGTCCAGACCCGCCGGAACCGCGTCAAGTCTTCGCGCGGACCGTGTCGGCGATGGCCGGGATGACCTTTTCGCCGTAGGCCTGCAGGGTCTCGTCCTTCGCGTCGTGCTGCAGGTAGACGGCGAACTGATGGACGCCCAGCGCCTTCAGCTCCTCCAGGCGCCGCACATGCTCCTCGACCGGCCCGAGGATGCAGAAGCGGTCGATGATCTCGTCCGGCACGAACTCGGTGTGGACGTTGCCCGCCTGGCCGTGCTCGTTGTAGTCGTAGCCCTCGCGGCCCTTGATGTACTCGGTAAGCGCCTTCGGAACGGCGGAGGTCTCGCCGTAGCGCGCGACGATGTCGGCGACGTGGTTG
>DATEQE010000117.1:0-6222 GCA_035272825.1 Actinomycetota bacterium | reverse complement strand
GATCCGCGAGCCGCACGGGATCTGGGGCGGGCTGAACGAATACGAGCGGCGTCAACGCCTCCGCCAGCAGGCCCTCCAGGCCGGGTAGGCACCGCCCCGACCCGTTTCTGCAACCATCCCCTCGGTCCGGCCGATCCGGCTGCGACGCTCGGCCATACCTGAGTCCGTGCATCCCGCCGAAGGAGGGTGGTCACCGTGATCGAGGAACGGCTCGCCGAGCTCGGCATCGAGCTCCCGCCCGCCCCACAGCCCGTCGCGTCGTACATCCCCGTGAAGGTCGTCGGCGACCTCGCCTGGGTGGCGGCGCAGGTCCCGATGCAGGACGGGGCGGTGACCGTCTCGGGCTCGGTGGGTGCGGACGTCACCACCGAGGAGGCCAACGCCGGGGCGCGCCGGTGCGCGATCCAGGCGCTCGCGGCGCTCGGCGCGGCGCTCGGGAGCCTGGATCGCGTGAAGGGCATCGTGAAGGTCGACGTGTTCGTCGCCTCGGCGCCTGGGTTCACCGAGCAGCCGACGGTCGCGAACGGCGCGAGCGATCTGCTGGTCGAGGTCTTCGGCGAGGCGGGCCGGCACGCCCGTGCGGCGGTCGGCGTCCCGGAGCTGCCGCTCGGGGCGGCCGTCGAGGTGGCGCTGCTGGTTCAGCTCGGCTGATCGGGGGACCTGCCCGAGGCGCTCGTGGCTCCGCGCGCGAACCGGAGGTCGCCCGAACGCCTCGTGACCCCCGTCCGGTCGAGATGCTCGGCGAGCGGAACCGCGTACTTCCGCGACGTGCCGAGCCGTTCGCGGAGCACACTCACCGTGATGCCGTCCGCGCCGGCCTCGCGCACGATCGACCCCGCGCGTTCGACGAGCTCCCTGGTGAACACGAGCTCGGCCGAGATTCGGACCAGGGCGCCCGAGCGCACGGCCGCGTCCAGGACGGCGGGGACGACGCCGGCCGCGCGGAGCTCGGCGATCGACGGCGGTGTGGGCTCGGCGCTCCGAACGACCTCCACCACCCCGGCGACCTCGTCGCCGGGTCCGGCGCGGTGGGACGCGAGCCGCACGAGGGCACCCTCCCGGACGAGCGAGCCCTCGGTCTCGAGCCGGCCGACCACGGCGTCGGCGAGCTCGAGATCGTGCGGTGCTCCCGCGGCGGCGAACGCTTCCGCGATCGACCGGCGCGTCGTCGCGATGCCCTCCCCCGCCGCGGCGGGCTCCGCGGCGTGGAACGCGGCGAGCCGGGCCGTGACCGCCGCGCCGACCCCGTCCGACAGGTCTTGTTCGACCCACCACCCGCCCAGGCGAACGGCGCCGTCGACGACGTCGGGCACGGTGCCGAGGATCGACCGGACGTCGTCGCTCCGCAGGGCCCGGCGTTCGGCGACCAGGAGCGCCGGCAGCTCGGCGCGCGACGCCCGCGCACGCGCTCCCAGACGGTGCGCCGGGGTCGGGCCCACGCGACGCGGCGGGTCGGTGTCGAGGGCGAGCCCTCCGGCGATCGTTCGGCGCCGCCCCGACTCGCGAAGCACGAACCGGTCGCCGACGTCGAGGACGAGCGGTTCGGAGAGCGTGATCCTGACGAAGGCCCCCTCGGGCGGCACCTGCTTGATGTCGTAGAGGCGGATCCGCGCGTCGCGTTCGGCCGCGCCGGCGTGCAGCTTGAAGGCGCCGCGCGACGTGATCGGGTGGTCGAGCGATCGCACGGGCTCGATCCGCGCCTCGAGCACCGACGTGGCCGTCCACACGCCGGCCGGGCCCAAGACCTCGCCCCGCGCGATGCGCGTGCGGTCGACGGTGAGGTTGACCGCGACCCTCGAGACCGGCGACGCGGTCCCGACGCCCCGGTGGTGCGTCTGCAGACCTCGGATCCGCGCCCGGGTCCCGGACGGTAGGAGCTCGACCTCCTCGCCCGTTGCGAGGGGTCCGCCCGTGAGCGTTCCGGTGACGACGGTGCCGGAGCCCCTGATCGAGAACACGCGGTCGACGTGCAGGCGGGGGCGGCCGCTGCGGTCGGGGTCGGGGGCGCCGGCGAGCATCGCCTCCAGCCCGGCGACGAGCTCGTCGAATCCCTCGCCCGTCGTGGACGAGCACGCGACGATCGGGGCGCCCTCCAGGGCCGTGCCCCGGACGCGCTCGGTCACCTCGGCTCGGACGCGGTCGAGCCCGGCGGCCTCGACGAGATCGCGCTTGGTGAGCGCGATCATCGCGCCGTTCGACCCCAGGACGTCGACGATCTCGAGGTGCTCCTCCGACTGCGGCTTCCACCCCTCGTCGGCCGCGACGACGAACAGCACGAGGCGGACGGGTCCGACCCCGGCGAGCATCGTGCGGACGAACCGTTCGTGCCCCGGCACGTCGACGAACCCGAGCTCGCGACCGGAGGGGAGCGTGCACCAAGCGTACCCGAGCTCGATCGTCAGACCCCGGCGCTTCTCCTCCTCGAGACGATCGGGGTCCATCCCGGTCAACCGCGTGACCAGGCTCGACTTGCCGTGATCGACGTGGCCCGCGGTCGCGACGACGGACGGTCCGGGGTGCTCCGGTGCGCCGGGCGCCGGGGCGCCCGCCCGTTCAGTCATCGGGCAGGTCGTCGCCCTCGAGCGCGTAACGGACGGCCCGGACCAGATCGGGCATCGCGTCGGGCGACACCGTCCGGAGGTCGAGCAGCACACCGCGTTCGGTGACCCTGCAGAACACCGGCGGCGAACCCGTGCGCAGCCGGGCCGCCATCGCGTTGGGTTTGGGAACCCGGATCTCGACGCCGAACGACGGGATGCCGGTCCCCGGCAGCGCGCCGCCGCCCACCGCCGACTCGCACGCGATCACGTGCGCGCCTTCGAGCTCGCCGTCGAGCGCCATCGCCAGCTGGTCGGCGCGGCGCCGGACGTGCGTGGGCGGTTCGCGGAGCATCGTCCACACGGGCAGGCCGGAGCCCAGGCCGTGGACGTGCTGGGCGAGGACCGACTCGAGCGCGGCCACCTGCATCTTGTCGATGCGCACGGCCCGCGCGATCGCGTGGCGCCGGAGACGCTCGATCAGCTCGCTCCGTCCGAGCACGATCCCGGCCTGCGGCCCGCCGAGGAGCTTGTCGCCCGAGAACACGATCAGGTCGGCGCCGTCCGCGAGCGCGTCCGTCGCGCTCGGCTCGTCCGCCGCGACGCCCGGGACCCGTTCGAGCAGACCCGAGCCAAGGTCGTACAGGAAGGGGAGGTTCGCCCGTCGCGCGATCCCGGCCAGGTCCTTGGCGCTCGGCGTCGAGGCGAACCCCACGACGCGGTAGTTGCTGGGATGCACCTTGAGGATCAGCGCCGTCTTGTCCGACAGCGCCGAACGGTAGTCCGACGCGCGCGTCCGGTTCGTCGTACCGACCTCGACGAGCCGCGCCCCCGAGGCCGCCATGATGTCGGGGATCCGGAACTCGCCGCCGATCTCGATCAGCTCGCCGCGCGAGACCAGGACGCTCTTGCCTCGCGCGAGCGATGCAAGGGCGAGCAGCAAGGCGGCCGCGCCGTTGTTCACGACCAGCGCGTCCTCGGCCCCGGTCATCGACGTGAGCAGGCGCTCGGCCCGGGTCGAACGCCGTTCGCGCGCCCCGGTTCCGCGATCGACCTCGAGATCGACGTAGCCCTGTCCGGCCCGCGCCGCGGCGGCCGCGGCCCGTGCCGGGAGCGGCGCCCGGCCCAGACCCGTGTGCAGCACGACACCCGTCGCATTGATCACGCGGACGAGGCCCGCGGCGGTCGCCGACGTCAGCCCGAGCGCCCGCGCGAGGATCTCGTCGTCGGGCGGGGGCTCGGCGCCGCGTTCGGCCGCCTCCCGGACCTGCTCGAGGGTGATCGACAGCGCGTGCTTGACCAGCGGCCGGCCGAAGGTGCCGCTCGCGCGCCGGCCCGGTTCGGAGCGGAGCAGCGCGTCGACCGAGGGGATCCGTCGACGGGGTTCGGGGCCTGCGTTCCGGATGGCGTCCCCGGTGCGTTCGCGTTCGGCGCGGGCCATGGTGCGGCCAGCCTACTACCGGCTCTCTCGGCGGTTCCGTGGCGCTTCCCGCGGCGCAGCTCGTTGGTCGCTGCCGCCCGTCCGTGGCAGGATGGAGCCGGTGGATACCGAGGAACGCACCGCCTTCACCGCCGCCGCCGAGAACTGGATGGTTCGGGGCGGAGGGGTCGATATCGAGATCGTTCCCCAGGGGACGCTCGGCACCCAGGAGATGATCCTCAACATCGGCCCGCAGCACCCGGCGACGCACGGCGTGCTCCGGATCGTTCTCGAGCTCGACGGCGAGGTCATCACGCGCGCCGAACCCGTCATCGGCTACATGCACCGCGGGGCCGAGAAGCTCGCCGAGTACCGGGATGCGCGGCAGGTGCTCGTGCTGATGAACCGCCACGACTGGCTCTCGGCGTTCAACAACGAGCTCGGATGGATCATCGCGGTCGAGCGGCTCGCGGGGATCGAGGTCCCCGAACGAGCGCAGTGGATCCGCACGATGCTGGCCGAATGGAACCGCATCCTGAACCACCTGATGTTCATGGGCTCCTACCCCCTCGAGCTCGGCGCGATCACCCCGATCTTCTACGCGTTCATCGAGCGCGAGCTGATCCAGGGGCTGATGGAGTCGGCGACGGGAGGGCGGATGCACTTCTCCTTCGTCCGTCCGGGCGGCCTGAAGGACGACCTGCCCCGCGGGTGGCTGAAGCACTCAGCCGACGTGCTCAAGCAAGTGCGCGCCAAGCTGAAGGACTTCGACAACCTCGTGATGGGCAACGAGATCGTCTTCGCGCGCACCAAGGGGATCGGCGCGATCTCGCCGGAGACGGCGATCGGGTACGGCTGCTCGGGACCCGTCCTTCACGCGAGCGGCGTCGCCATGGACCCGCGCAAGGACGAGCCCTACGCGAAGTACGACGAGGTCGAGTTCGACGTGCCGGTCGGCCGCAACGGCGACTCCTACGACCGCCTGTGGGTCCTGGTCCAGCGGATGCACGAGTCCTGCGCGATCATCGAGCAGTGCATGGAGAAGCTGCCGGCGGGCGACTACATCGCCGGCAAGCTACCGAAGAAGCTCTCGCTCGACGGCGAGACCTATGTGCGCACCGAGAACCCGCTCGGGATGATGGGCTACTACGTCGTCGGGAACGGGAAGAAGGAGCCGTACCGGCTCAAGATGCGGACGCCGTCGTTCTCGAACGTCTCGGTCCTGCCCGCGATGCTGCCGGGCACACTCGTGCCGGACCTGATCGCGCTCCTGGGTTCGATCTTCTTCGTGGTCGGCGACATCGACCGCTAGCTAGGACTGGCGGTTGAACCAGACGCCGCCGGGTCCGTGGTAGCTCGTCCCCTCGCCCCAGACGCCGATCGTGTGCCCGTCGCTGGTGATCGCGATCTCGCCGTAGTCCCCGTACACCTCGTCGAACCCCGTCGGATGTTTGTAGACGGTGCCCGACGTCGCGTCCGAGAGCTTCTCTCGGGCGCTCCAGGTCGCCCCGAGATCCGCGGTGGTGCGGTACCAGACCTGCCAACGATGGTCGCGCCGCGCCATGAACCACACGCGGACCCCGTCGTCGCCCTCGCCGACGGCCGCGGGGAACGCGGCGTTGACGCCGTCCCTGGAGAGCTGGACGCGGTCGCTCCACGTGATCCCACCGTTGTTCGATGTGCGGGCGTAGACGGTCTGCGGGCCGAGGTGCCGGCTCGCGCCGTTGTAGACGATCACCAGGTCCCCGTCGTCATCGGCGGCGAGCGCCGGGCCGCTGTCGTAGTAGTCGCCGTAGCACGAACGCGAGGTGCACTCGCGCCCGAGCTCGAGCTCGTCGACCACGAGCTCGGACCACGTGGCGCCGTCGTCCTGCGACCGGAACACGTGGATCCGTTGGACGCCCTCGGCCGCGTTGTGGGGTCCGGAGTACGTGAAGCTGATCTGCGCGAACACGACGATGGCGTTCGGCAGCACGGCGCCGCCGTAGTCGTAGTAGTACCGATCGCTGTCGGTGATCTTGGTCGTTGTCCACGTGACGCCGCCGTCGTGCGACGCCGCCGAGTACGCGTCGCCCCCGGTGGGCCCGTTGAACTGCACGTAGACGTCCTGACCGTCAGGGCTGACGGCCAGGTTCGGCTTGTCTCCCCACTTGACGTCGGGATGGATCCAGGTGGGCTTGGACCAGGTCGCGCCATGATCGGTCGAACGAGCGAACTGGATCTGGAACTGGTTCATCCAGACGGCGACGACGTCTCCGGTGTCGG
>DATEQE010000116.1:0-3097 GCA_035272825.1 Actinomycetota bacterium | reverse complement strand
CGCGAACGTCGCGAAGACCTCCTCGTAGTCATCGTGGCGCCAGTTGCTCGGGTCCAGGTAGGCGTTCGTGTACAGGTCGTCGATCATCGGCGTGATCTCCTGGGCCACCTCGTCGGCGCTCGCCGAGAGCGTGGCCTCGTCCGCGTCGGGTGCGGTCGAGATCGCCGTGGCGGGCTTGACGATGAAGTCGAAGGGCGGCGCCGGCTCGTCGCCCCCGCCGATGATCGGCACGGTCCCGCCCCGCATCGCGAGCAGGATCGCCACACCGATCGCGACGAGCACGATCGGCACGATCAGCAACGCCAACGACACGCGGCGCTTCTTCGTCGCGCCGCGCTGCACCCGGTTGGGGGTCACGGAGGGGGGTTCGGTACTGGTGGCCAAAACGCGTGAAGGCTACCCGTGCTCGGGGCCTCTCGCAACACAAGTAGGATGGAGAAGTTCTGAAGGTGCGCCGGGAAGACTGGTCGGCAGAGGGTTCCGCATGACCGACCGGACCGAACGCGACGACGATCCCGGGCCCTCGGACGGTCTCCGACCGACGTGGTCGCGCTCGGGTCGACGCTTGCCCCGCAAAGTCGTGCAGCCTCTGCAGGCGTTCCTGCAGACGGAGACGTCCTCGGCGATCCTCCTGCTCGCCGCGACCGCGATCGCCCTGGTCTGGGCGAACGCGCCCGGCGACTCCTACCAGCGCGTCTGGGGGACCGAGCTCACGATCCGCGTGGGAGCTCGGGCGCTGACCGACGACCTCCGGGGGTGGGTGTCCGACGGGCTGATGACCCTGTTCTTCCTGGTCGTGGGTCTGGAGATCAAGCGGGAGCTCCTGACGGGCGAACTCCGCCGGCGCCGGCGCGCCTCGCTGCCCGTGATCGCCGCGCTGGGGGGCATGGTGGTGCCGGCCGGTGTCTATCTCGCGATCACGTGGGGGACCGTTGCGGCCGACGGTTTCGCGATCGCGATGCCGACCGATATCGTCTTCGTGCTCGCGGTCTTGACACTGGCGCGGGCCGCACCCCCGGGGTTGAAGGCGCTCCTGCTCACCCTGGCCATCGTGGATGACCTGGGGAGCATCGTGATCGTCGCCACGTTCTACGCCGGAGGGGTCGAGGTGACGGCGCTCGCGAGCGCGCTGGCCATCTTGGTGATCTACGCGCTCCTGTGGCGGATCGGGGTCAGGGCCGTCGTCGTGTACGTGGCCCTGGGGATCGGCGCCTGGGTGGCGCTCGACGCATCCGGGGTCTCACCCACGATCGCCGGCGTGGCGATCGCGTTCCTCACGCCCGCGGTGGCCTTCCAGCGGCCTCGCCACGTCAGCGTCGAGGCGCACCGGGTCGCCGATCTCACCGTGGACGAGCCGGACCCGCCGGACGCGGACGCCGCGCAGTGGTTGGATCTCGCCCGCCTGTCGCGAGAGACGGTCTCACCGCTCGCTCGGGCCGAGGCGCTCCTATTGCCCTGGTCGAGCTACGTGGTCGTCCCGCTCTTCGCGTTGGCCAACGCGGGGGTCCGTCTGTCGGGCCACGCCGTGGCGGAGGCGGCCAGCAGCCGCCTGGGGCTCGGCATCCTCGCGTCGAGGATCGTCGGCAAGCCCCTCGGGATCGCCCTGGCCGTCCTCCTCGCGCTCCGCCTGGGGCTCGGCGTCCTGCCGGACGGCGTCCGCCGAGGACACCTCGCCGCGGCGGGAGCCGCCGCGGGCATCCCCTTCACGGTCTCGCTCTTCGTGGCCGAGCTCGCGCTGCCGCCTCGGCTCATCCAGCCGGCGATCGTCGCGATCATGTTCTCGGCCGTGGCGGCGGGACTCTTCGGCTTCCTCCTGCTCAGACGTGGTGCCCGACGAACGAGGGGAACCGAGCCCGTTCCGCCCCAGGTCAGCTGACCGACGACTCCCTATACTTGCCGGGTTCCGGCCTCGCCGGAGCCTGAGTCGTTCCGAACCCGAGGGAGGTCCGAAGTTGTTGCACGGTGTCCTCGCCCAGGAGGGCGGCCCGATCAAGGCCGTCTTCGGGTCCTTCGAGAACAACGCCCTGTGGGTGATCCTGGTCATCTCACTCGTCGCGCTCGCCTTCGCCTACTACCTGGTCCGCGAGGTCTTGGCCGCCCCCGAGGGCTCCGAGAAGATGAAGGAGATCGCGCGGTCCATCCAGATCGGCGCGAAGGCGTACCTGAACCGCCAGTTCCGCACCGTGGCCGTCTTCATGGCGATCCTGACGGTCGTCCTGTTCTTCGCTCTGCCGGTTCCCGAGTTCGCGAGCCACAGCGACTTCTCGATCAGGTTCGGCCGGTCGATCGCCTTCATCCTGGGCGCAGCGTTCAGCGCGATCACGGGCTACACGGGGATGTGGCTCGCCGTTCGCGCGAATGTCCGGACGGCGAACGCCGCCAAGGAGTCGGGCCTGCGGCGAGCGCTCCGGATCGCGTTCCGTGCCGGCGGCGTGGCCGGCATGTTCACGGTTGGGCTCGGGCTGTTCGGCGCGACGATGATCCTGCTGATCTACAAGCAGGACGCGACGAGCGTGCTGATCGGGTTCGGGTTCGGCGGCGCGCTCCTCGCGATGTTCATGCGGGTGGGCGGCGGGATCTTCACCAAGGCGGCCGACGTCGGGGCTGACCTCGTGGGCAAGGTCGAGAAGGGGATCCCCGAGGACGATCCCCGGAACGCTGCCACGATCGCTGACAACGTGGGCGACAACGTCGGCGACTGCGCCGGTATGGCGGCAGACCTGTTCGAGTCGTACGAGGTGACGCTGGTGGCGTCGCTGATCCTCGGCGCGGCCGCGTTCGCCGGGTCCGAGGTGGGGGCGATCGCCGGCGTGATGTTCCCGCTGTTCGTCCGGGCGGTGGGCGTGATTACGTCGATCATCGGGATCTTGGCCGTGACGCCCCGGAGCGAGGACGAGCACGGGATGCGCGCGATCAACCGCGGGTTCTTCATCTCTGCCGCGATCTCGGCCGCCGCGGTGTTCGTGATCAGCGGTCTGTACATGGACGACCTCCGCCCGGCGGTCGCCGTGCTGTTCGGCCTGATCCTCGCGAGCGTGATCCAGGTCCTCACGCAGTACTTCACCGATACCAAGTACAAGCCGGTGCAGGAGATCGC
>DATEQE010000115.1:0-4283 GCA_035272825.1 Actinomycetota bacterium | reverse complement strand
GGCCGCCGCCGTCCGACGCCCGAACCGTGAAGAGCGCGTCCTCGATATCGCTGTACCCGCTGCACGCGAGCCGGATCCCATCGGGCGAGAAGACAGTGCAACTCAGGTTCAGCGTGTCGTCCTGAACACCGTCGAGCAACCGGAAGTCCGAGCCTTCACTCGCGACGGTCGCGGGCCGGACCGGCTGCGTGGTCTCCGGGGGCCCCGCCAGCGACGACACGAGGATCCTCGTCCCGTCCGGGGACCAGTGCGCGCCGGGATCCGTGAAGACCCCGAGGTCCTCGGCCGGCCCGCCGGCCGCGTCCATCGCGAACAGGTACGAGCCGCTTCCGCCCTCGTAGACCTCGTACAGGAAGCGGCCCTCGAGCGGGCTGCGCGCCGCCGGAACGACCTCCTGGTCTTTCCTGAGCAGATTCGCCGAGACCACGACGATCGCCGCGATCACGAGCGCTCCCGCAACGAGGATCGCGCCGATGCGTCGGTTCCGCTGCTTCCGATCGCGGAAGCGGTCGAAGCGCTCGATGCTGTGTGGTTCCTTGGTCGATGTCGTCATCTCCATGACCTCCACGGCACGGTGGATGCCCTGCGCCGCTCGAGGTAATAGAGCGCGATGGCCTGTGCCTGCCTGCGTGGGAGCGACCTCACGGCCTCCCAGAACTCGGCATCTTCCGTGGAGAGCTCGGGCAGAGCCGGCGTGTACCCGAGCGCGATCCGCGCGAGCGCCTTCGTCTCGACGACGCGTCGGCGGAAGACCGAGACCGAGAGGTTGGCGACGACCCGGCGTACCCAGACGCCCGGCTCGTCGTAGCTCCCGACCCGGTCCCAGCCGCGATGGGCGGCGAGGAACGCCTCCTGGGCGAGGTCCTCGGCACCCGAACTGCTCCCGGAGAGTGCGTAGGCGAGCCCGACCAGCGCCGGGAACTCGCGGACGTAGAAGTCCTCGAACGTCTCCGAGGACGTCACGGCGACGGGTTCGGATCCCTCCGCCACCGCCCGGCTCCCCTCCAGGTTTGAGGCCATATCGTCGCTCCACACGGTCTCTCGCGCGAGGGGCGACGGAGGTTTACCCGACTACTCGCGGCGGCTGGTGAGGTACGCGCCCGCGAGCACGAGGCCGGTGCCGACGAGCGATATCGCCACGATCGTCTCGTCGCGGAAGATCACGCCGAGCGCGATCGCCACGACCGGCAGGAAGTAGATCGCGACGGACCCTCGAGTCGCTCCGACCCTCCCCACCAGCGTGGTCATGGCGACGAACGCCCACCCCGTCCCGAAGAACCCGAGCGCCACCACGGCCACGGCGCTCGACCAGGCGAACTCCGAGTTCGGCAACGAGACGAGCGCGGCCGGCGCGAGCAGCACGAGCGCGACCAGCTGCGCTCGCAGGAGCACCGGGAGCGCCCCGTAGCGCTGCTGGAGCGGCACGGCGATGTTCACCGCGACCCCGTAGCACAGGACCGCCAGGAGGACGAGCGAGGCCCCGAGCGCGGTCGCGTCCGCGTCGCGCGTGGCCGGCCAGAGCACGCCGACGACGCCGAGGAAGCCGACGGCGATCCCGATCAGTTGCCGGCTGGCCGGCAGCCTCCGCAGCAAGATCGCGGCGGTGACCGCCGCGAAGATCGGGACCGCGCCGTTGAGCATTCCCGCGAGCGACGAATCGATCCACTGCTGCCCGATCGGGAACAGCAACAGGGGTGCGGCCATCCAGACCACCCCGAGCAGCGCCACCCGTGGCAGGTCGCTCCGTTCGACGGGCCGATGGGACCCCCGCAGCAGCGAGAGCGTGAGCGCGCCGACGGCCACCCGCCCGAACGCCACCACCCCCGGCCCGAAGTGCTCCAGGCCGATCTCGATGAACAGGAACGACGAGCCCCACATCGCCGCGATCGCAACCAGGAGTCCCCACTCCTGCGGCCCGAAGGCCTCCCGCCTGGTCCCCTGGGCGGTCTCGATCAGCGGGCGCCTGCTGCTCATGTCGGCCTTCTGCCTGCCCCTGTGGCCGCCCACCGGCAGCCTCCTGCTCGTCCGAACCCGGCGAGGTCCGTCACCCTTCCCAACGCGCCACCGGTCCTCATCGTGAGAGCAGGTTCTCCACGACCGCGTCCCGAACCTCGGTGGTGCTCGCGGCGTCAGGGTCGTCCCGCGTCGGCCGTAGGTCGTACGTGACGGTCCGGCCCTCGGCGATCACCGCCGCGACCGCCGCCTCGAGCCGGTCCCCCGCCATCGTCTCGCCGATGTGCCGCAGCAGCATCGCTCCGCACAACATCAGGGCCATCGGATTGGCGCGCTGCAACCCGCGGTAGCGCGAGGCGGTCCCGTGCGTCGCCTCGAAGACCGCGAACCCGTCGCCCAGGTTCGCGCCCGGCGCCACGCCGAGCCCGCCGACGATCCCCGCGCACAGATCAGAAATGATGTCGCCGTAGAGGTTCGGCAACAGGAGGACGTCCTGGTCCTCGGGATGCTGCACGAGCTGCATCGCGAGGTTGTCGATGATCCGGTCCTCGAACGCCACGTCCGGGTACGCACGTGCCACCTCGCGGGCGGCCTCCAGGAACAGCCCGTCGGAGAACTTCATGATGTTGGCCTTGTGCCCCGCGGTGACCTTCCGGCGGTCGTTCGCCCTCGCGTACTCGAACGCGAAGCGCGCGATCCTGCGGCTCGCGGTCTCGCTGATGGCCTTGATCGACAGGCCCGAGTCCTCCCGGACGCGCTTTCCGGTCGTCCGCTCGATGAAGGCCATCAGCTCCGCCGTCTGCGATGCCCCCTGCTCGAACTCGATCCCCGTGTACGAGCCCTCCGTGAGCTCCCGCACGACCACGACGTCCGCATGTTCGTACGGGGACCGCACGCCCGGGTACAGCGTGCATGGACGCACCGCCGCGTACAGGCCAAGGGCGACCCGGAGCCCGACGTTCACGCTCCGGAAGCCGGCCGGCGTGCCGAGCGGCCCCTTCAACGCGACGCGGTTGCTCCGGATCGACTCGATCACCCGGGGAGGAAGCGGCGTCCCCTCGGCCTCGATGACCGAGAGCCCGGCGGGCTGGAGGTCCCACTCGATCTCGACGCCGGTGGCCTCGACCGCCACGCGGGCGGCGTCGACGAGCTCGGGTCCGGCCCCGTCGCCGGGGATCAGCGTGATCCGGTGCACCGTCATGCGGGGATTGTGATGGGATGATGGGCGGAGCGACCATCCCGAACCGACGGAGCGTCCGGTGACCGACAGAGGCCTTCGCGAGATCGTGGCAGCCCAGACCCGGCTCTCCGACATCGACGGGCAAGCGGGCCGCCTGTGGTACGTGGGCTACGACATCCACGGCCTGGCCGGACGAACCTCCTACGAGGAGGTCGTGCACCTGCTCCACGAGCTCCGCCTGCCGAACCAGACGGAGCTGGACGCCCTCCACGACTTCATGGTCGAGGAACGCGAGGTCTCGAAGTTCCTGCGGGACGACCTCATGCCCACTCTGGCCCAACAGACCTCGCCGATGTCGATGCTTCGCACCAGCGTGTCGGCCGCCTCGGCGTACGACCCCGACGGGTGGGACGACTCCGCCGAGGCCGACCGGCGGAAAGCCCTCCGCCTGATCGCGAAGACCCCGACCCTGCTCGCGACGTACCACCGGATGCGGACGGGTCAGGAGATCGTCCCGCCCAACACCAAGCTCCCGCACGCCGCGAACTTCCTCCACATGCTGCTCGGCCTCGAGCCCTCCCAGGAGGACGCCGAGGTGATCGACACGACGTTCGTGCTGTACGCCGATCACACGATGAACGCCTCCACCTTCACGGCTCGGATCGTCGCCTCGACCCTCGCCGACATGTTCTCCGCGATTACCGCGGCGATCGCCGCCCTCAAGGGACCGCTGCACGGCGGCGCCAACGAGGAGTCGATGAAGATGCTCGAGGAGGTCGGGTCGCCGGACCGCGCCGAGGCGTACGTCCGCGACCGGCTTGAACGCCACCAGAAGGTGATGGGGTTCGGCCACGCCGTCTACAAGACGATGGACCCGAGGGCGGTGGTGCTCAAGCGCCTGTCGAAGGAGACCGGCGAACGGCACGGCGACACGTCCTGGTACGAGATCTCCGAGGCGATCGAGCGCACCGTCTCCGAGCAGAAGGGTCTGTTCCCCAACGTCGACTTCTACGCCGCAAGCGTGTACCACACGCTCGGCGTCCCGACCGACCTCATGACGCCGATCTTCGCGATCGCGCGGATGGCGGGGTGGACGGCCCACGTGCGCGAACAGTACGCGGACAACCGCGTGATCCGGCCCGGATCGTCG
>DATEQE010000114.1:0-3815 GCA_035272825.1 Actinomycetota bacterium | reverse complement strand
GCCGGTAGATCACCTTGGTCTCGTCGTCGTCGATCTCGGTGAGCAGGTACTCGCCGGTGATGTTCGAGACGGCGCCGCGGGCCTCGGTCGAGACCCACGACATCCCGCCGTCGCCCGGCGCGTAGCGGTAGGCGAGGGTGTAGTTCGCCCTGCCCAGGACCGGGACGTCCACCTCGAACGCCACCTTGGTCCCCAGGCCGCCGTCCCCGCGTTCGAGCACCTGGGCGGTCTTGACGTCGGCCCACTCGGGGTAGGCCTCGAAGTCGGTCAGGACGTCCATGACCTCGACCGCCTGGACCTCGATCACGATCTGGCCCTCGGTCTGCTCGCTCATGCCTGCTCCCTCGTGAGGACGCGATGTTACCGGCGGGCGGCCGGCAACGTGACGAACGTGGCGATCAAGACCGACAGGAACACCAGACCCGCCGACGTCCACAGCAACGCCCGGGAGCTCATCACGGGGGCGTCGCCGGCCGCCAGGCGGTAGGCGTCCATCGCCGACACCACGTAGATCATCAGCGAGGCGCCGAGGAACAGGGCGAACAGCGGGAAGGTCGGCCCGAGTCCGCCCTTGCCGAACCGCGACACGAGCAGGACCAGCAGCGCCCCGAACGCCCAGGCGAACATCGCGAACCGCGCCACCGCATCGGTCCGCCGGCCGAGCTTCCAATGGCCGAGCCCGGGCCAGAGCATCGACCACACGGCCGCCGTCTGCGGCTCGACCTCCGGCGCCGCCTTGGGCTCCGCGAGCAGCCGGCCGAACGGAGTCCCACACGCCGAGCACTCGTTCGCCTCGATGGGGTTGCGGGTCTCGCAGACCGGACACGTCCAGGCGAGCGTTCCGCCCTCGACCTCGATCGCGCCCCCCGAGGGGCCCCGGATCGCCTTCGGCCCGGTGGTCCCGGTCGGAGCCGACGGCGCCGGCTCGTCGGCCTCGGTGCGGGCTCCCGCGCGTTCGAGCGGCGAGAAACACTGCCCGCACCACTCGGCGTCCGCGGACGCGAGGGCGCCGCAGGTCGGACACCGGCGTTCGCCCATCATGCGAGGCAGGGTACCGCCGCTTGCGACCGGGACCGCGGAACCGGAAGGGTCAGGCGACCGCCTGGCGCAGCCAGCCGGCGAGCTGCTCCGCGGCTCTGGACCACCCGAACGCGCGCTCCACCCGCTCCCGGCCGGCGCGACCCATCGCGTCCGCGCGCTCGGAATCCGCGAGCAACGAGCCCACGGCGTCGGCGACCTCGGCGACGTCCGACCCGTTCACGAGCAGGCCGGTCTCGCCGGGCACGAGGGACTCGCGCGCTCCCCCGGAGTCCCCGACGACCACGGGGCGCGCGCACGCGGCCGCCTCGACGAACACGTTGCCCCAACCCTCCACCTCCAGACCCCCCAGGCGGCTCCGGCACGGCATCGCGAACACGTTCCCCGCGCGGTAGTAGCGGGGCAGGTCGCTCTCGGACACTTGGCCCGCGAACGCGACGGAGCCGTCCGGCGCGTCCGCGGCGAGGCGTTCCAGCCGATCGCGGTCCGGCCCATCACCCACGATCAGCAGACAGGCATCGGGGACGTCACGGCGGATCTCGGGCATCGCGCGGATCAGCACGTCCTGCCCCTTGCGCGCGACCAGCCGGCTCACGCAGACGATCAGCGGGCGGTCGGCGACGCCGTGGAGCTCGGTCAGGTCCTCGTAGGGCAGGTCCGGGTGGAAGGCCTCGAGATCCGCGCCGGGGTACATCACTGAGACGGGGACGTCGTCCGGAACGGCGGTTCGCACGACCCGGGCGATGAACGCGCTGCACATCACCGGCACCCGCGCCGCCCGCGACGTGGCGCGCCGGACGAGCGCGTGGGTCCCGGGCGCGATCGAGAGCCAGTACTCGAACCCGTGCGCCGCCGCGAGGTACGGGGTCCCGGTCTCCGCCAGCGAAGGTCCGAGGAGGGCGAGCGGGTAGACCGCGCCGAACAGGACCACCTCGGCCCCGAACGACCGAACGGCCTGGTGGAGTCGGCGCCCCACGTCGGGGACCGGCCAGAGGAAGCGTTCTGGCTGGCGGTCCACGGCGTACGGCGCGGCCTGATCGAACGCGTCGCCGCCCTGGGCGTTCGGACACAGGACCGCGACCCGGTCCGGCGGGAGGCACCGGACGAGCGCCTCCAGCGTGCGTTGGATCCCGCCCACGCGGGGCGGGTAGTCGTTGGTGACCAGGAGCGTCCGCGGAACGTCCACGGCGGCTTATCCTCGCAGACGTGGACGGAGCAGCGTTCGACGAGCAGCTCGAGGCGCTCGAGCAGGAGCGCGCGTTCGTGGACCTCCAAGGCTGGGGCCTGACCGAGGTTCGAGGCGCCGATGCCAGGGGGTGGCTGAACGACCTCGTCACCGCCTCGGTGGAGGGCCTCCGCGAGGGCGAGGCGCTGCGCTCGTTCCTGCTCTCCCCGACCGGCAGGATCCGCGCCGACCTCCACGTCCTGCGTGCACGCTCGGGCGATGGGTTCCTCCTCCTGCAGGACACCGCCCAGCCGGACGCGATCGCCGACCTGCTTGGGCCCTACGTCCTGTCGTCGGATGTCGAGCTCGCGCCGGCCGACCCCCGCGGGCTCCTCGTGAAGCCCCGGCCGGGTCTCGGGTGGACGGCGGCGTGGGAGCCGCGGGACGACGGGTCGGTCCCCGTCGGGCCGGAGGCGCTCGAGGCCTGGCGGATCCGCCACGGCCTCGCCCGTTTCCCGGTCGACCTCGACGCGGATTCCCTGCCGGCCGAGGCCGAGCTCGACGTCGAACCGGTGATCGATCGGAGCAAGGGCTGCTACCTGGGCCAGGAGTCCGTTGCCCGGGTGCGGAACCTCGGCCACCCACCGCGGGTGGTCGTCGGGGTCAGGGCGGAGACCCCGCTCCGGCCCGGCGCGCCGGTCCGTTCGCGGGGAGCCCAGGTGGGGAGCGTGACCAGCGTGGAGCCGAGGGGAGGATCGTCGGCCATGGTTCGTATCCGTTGGGACGCAAGGGATACCGAGCTCACGGCCGACGGCGGCATCGCCCTGGAGCGCCGGGAACCGCCGATCGGGAGCCCTCCGATACTACGGGGGCCCTGACTTTTCAAGACTGTTCTCGTTCGAACGCGAACGGTACAAGGGAGTCCTGCGCGCACAGGCCCCCTCCGGGTCGCCTGCGCAACCCGACGAGGCACGCAGGGAGTTGAGTGTGACCAAGGACCGGATCGCAGGGATCGACCTGAAGGCCCTCCCCCCCGACCCCTCACCCCCGGACATCTGGCAGGATCAGGCGGCCTGCTACGGGATCGACCCGGACACGTTCTTCCCTACCTCTGAGGAGGAGGCGGGACCCGCGCTGGCGTTCTGCTCGGCCTGCGACATCCGCGAGACCTGTCTCTCGTGGGCCCTGAAGAACGGCGAGCGCTACGGCGTGTGGGGCGGCCTCACCGAGCAGCAGCGTCGTCGCGTCGTCCGGTTCGTGGCCTGAGGCCACCGGCCCCACTGGGCCTCTGCCTGGTTGGTCGCGCGGTTGGTCGCGCGGCCCGGACGCGGCCCATACTTGCGGCCCCATGACGTCCGACACGATCCGCGCGAGCGCGCCCCTCAGGATCAGCTTCGTCGGAGGCGGCACCGACTTCCCCCATTACTACGAACGTCACGGCGGCGCCGTCCTGTCCGCGACGATCGACCACGCGGCGCACGTCTCGGTCGCGCCCCGGGACGATCGGCAGGTGCGGATCCGTTCGCTGGATCTCGGTCATCTCGTCGAGTACCACCTCGAGCACGGGCCCGTGTACGACGGCGTGATGGACCTACCCAAGGCCGCGATCGAG
>DATEQE010000113.1:0-4893 GCA_035272825.1 Actinomycetota bacterium | reverse complement strand
GGGCACTCCTGCATGCAGGCGCCGCATGTCGTGCAGGCCCACAGGACCTCCTCGTCGACGATCTCGGGCACGAGGGGGACCGGTTCGAGCTCGGTCTCGGCCGCCTTGGCTTCCAGGATCTGCGGGCCCCGCTCGAAGAGGTGATCCCGCAGGTTCATGACCAGGAGCTTGGGCGAGAGCGGCTTGCCCGTGTTCCACGCCGGGCACGCTCCCTGACAGCGCCCGCACTCGGTGCACGCGTACAGGTCCAGGGTCTGCTTCCACGTGAGATCCGTGATCGTGGCCGCGCCGAGGTGCACGTCGTTCACCTCGGCGCTCTCGAGATCGATCCGGAGCGGGGTCAGGGTGCCCCGCGGTCGGGTGCTCGCGAAGTAGACGTTGATCGCGCTCGTGGCGATGTGCAGGTGCTTCGAGTACCCCAGATAGACGAGGAACCCGAGGATGATCGCGACGTGGACCCACTGGAGGGTCCACGTCGAGGCCCGCTGCCACCCATCGGACATCCAGGTGAACAGGGAGGACGCGGCCGTCGACACGGGCGTCCACCACCAGTCCGGCGCGTAGCCGACGGCGATCCGTGCGCCCCGCGCGAGGAACAGCGTGACGATGATCAGGAAGATCAGGCCGAGGATCCGGTAGGCCTCCCACCGATGGCTCCCGACGAAGCGCTCGGGGCGCTCGAACACCCGGATGCCGACCGCGATCGCGATCCCGACCAGCACGCCGGCCGCGAACACGTCCTGGACCAGGCCCAGCCCTCGCGTGCCGCCGATCAGCGGGAGCTCGAAGGTCGGGTCGACCAGTTGTCCCGTGACCTCGACGATCGTGGTGAGCAGGATCAGGAACCCCCAGAAGATCAGCGCGTGCATCAGGCCGGGGAGCGCACGTTGGAACAGCTTGCGTTGCCCCAGGACCTCCGTTCCCTCACGAGCGACGCGGCGGGGAACGTCACCGCTGCGCTCGACCGGGCGTCCGAGGCGCACGAGCCGCGTGAGTAGGCGTGTCCGGCGGGCCGCGAGCCCGCCCGCGATGCCGATCAAGAGCGCCAGGACCGCGGCTCGAACGACCATCGGCGCGAGCATACCCGGCGCCTCGGGACGCTTGGCTGGGCAGCCGCGCGGTCCAGTCTCTCGATCGATGGGGTGCTCGTCGAGGCCGCCGTCGTGGCGGGCGGCCTGCTCGGGGACTCGCAGGCCCGACGGATCGCGGCCGTCGTACTCGGGATCGCCCTGCTCGCGGGGGCGGTGGTCGCCGTCGGGGCCGCCCAGCCGGGGAGCCCGCACCGCCCATGACCGAAGACGTCCTGCGCGCACCCCCGACGATGTAGAACCCTCAGCTCCTCGGGAATACCTTCTCCCAGGCACGAGGTTGATGCGTATGCGCTCAAGGTTCTATATTCTGAGCGACTGAAGAACGTCGAGCGAAGGAGGCAACCCGAATGGTACGTGCGGTGGGGATCGACCTGGGGACGACGAACTCGGTGGTCTCGGTGCTCGAGGCCGGCGAGCCCGTCGTCATCCCGAACGCCGAAGGCTCCCGCACCACCCCCTCGGTGGTGGGGTTCGCCAAGAACGGCGAGATCCTGGTCGGCGAGGTCGCCAAGCGCCAGGCCATCACGAACCCGGATCGAACGGTCCGGTCCGTGAAGCGGCACATGGGCGCGAAGGACTGGGGCCCCGATGTCGACGGCAAGACGTGGACGCCGCAGGAGATCTCCGCGCAGATCCTCGGCAAGCTGAAGCGCGACGCCGAGGCGTACCTGGGCGACTCGGTGAACCAGGCCGTGGTCACGGTGCCCGCGTATTTCGACGACTCGCAGCGCCAGGCCACCAAGGAAGCCGGGCAGATCGCGGGGCTCGAGGTGCTCCGCATCATCAACGAGCCGACGGCCGCGGCGCTCGCGTACGGGCTCGACAAGCAGCACGACCAGACGATCCTCGTGTTCGACCTGGGGGGCGGGACGTTCGACGTCTCGCTGCTCGAGATCGGCGAGGGCGTGTTCGAGGTCAAGTCCACTCACGGCGACACCCAGCTGGGTGGCGACGACTGGGACCAGCGCGTGATCGACTGGATGGTCAAGGAGTTCAAGAACAACTACGGGATCGACCTCGGGGCCGACCGCATGGCGCTCCAGCGCCTCAAGGAGGCCGCCGAGAAGGCGAAGATCGAGCTCTCGCAGGTGAGCGAGGCCACGATCAACCTGCCGTTCGTCTCGGCCGGCGCCGACGGCCCGCTCCACCTGGAGATGAAGCTCACGCGCGGCGAGTTCGAGCGCATGACCGAGGATCTGGTCCAGCGCACGCGCGAGCCCTTCGAGCTCGCGGTGAAGGACTGGGGCAAGAGCGTCGAGGCGATCGACCACATCATCCTGGTCGGCGGGTCCACGCGGATGCCGATGATCCAGGAGCTGGTCAAGGAGCTCACGGGTGGCAAGGAGCCGCACAAGGGCGTGAACCCGGACGAGGTCGTCGCCGTCGGCGCCGCGATCCAGGCCGGCGTCCTCAAGGGCGACGTGAAGGACATCCTGCTCCTGGACGTGACGCCCCTGACGCTCGGCGTCGAGACCAAGGGTGGCATCTTCACCCGCCTGATCGAGCGCAACACGACGATCCCGACCCGCAAGTCGGAGATCTTCACGACGGCCGACGACAACCAGACCAACGTCGAGATCCACGTCCTGCAGGGCGAGGCGGAGACCGTCTACTCGCCGGGGGTGCGCTCGCTCGGCAAGTTCATGCTCACCGGCCTTCCGCCCGCACCGCGCGGGATGCCGCAGATCGAGGTCGCCTTCGACATCGACGCCAACGGCATCGTCAACGTGTCCGCTAAGGACATGGCCACCGGCAAGGAGCAGGCGATGACGATCACCGGCGGCACCGCGCTGTCCAAGGAGGACATCGACCGGATGGTCCAGGATGCGGAGAAGTTCGCGGCCGAAGACCACACCCGTCGAGAGGCCGCCGAGGCGCGCAACCAGGCCGACCAGCTCACCTACCAGGTCGACCGTTCGGTCGAGGAATGGGGCGACAAGGTGCCCGAACCCGACCGGGAGGAGCTCAAGAAGCTCAACGAGGAGCTGAAGGAGTCCCTGAAGGGCGAGGACGTCGAGAAGATCAAGGCCGGGACCGAGGCCGTGATGCAGACGTTCCAGCGGATCGGCCAGGCGATGTACCAGCAGACGCCGCAGGGACAGCAGACGGCGGCCGCCGCGGCCGGCGGCGCGCCGGGCGCCGAGCCCGAGGGCGAGAACGACGTGGTGGAAGGCGAGATCGTGGACGAAGGAGGAGAGCGATGAGGGATCGCATCATGCTGCGGGGAGAACAGCTGCCCGACATCCGGCTGCTCGACGATCGGTTCGACCGTCTGATCGAGCGCACGTTCGGCCGAGACCGACAGGCTCCGTGGATGCCCGCGATGGACGTCTACGAGACCGACGACCAGATCGTCGTCACCGTGGAGCTCCCGGGCGTGCACGCCGAGGACGTCGAGGTGTCCGTCGAGGACTCGACGCTCACGGTCGGCGGTGCCCGCGAGTTCTCCTCCGAGGTCGAGCAGGAGCGCTACCGCCGGATCGAGCGCCGCTACGGTGCCTTCAGCCGCGCCGTCACCCTGCCGCCGAAGGTGGACACGTCCAAGGTCGATGCTCGCTTCTCTGACGGGGTCCTCACGATCGAGATCCCCAAGGTCGAGAAGGCCGAGCCGACCAAGATCACGGTCAAGGCCGACTCGTGACCGAGCACGACCACGACGCTCCCGAGGAGCGCGAGCCGAAGGTCCGCGTCGTCGACAAGCGCCGGTACCGCGATGAGAAGCATGCGGGGGGCCCTCGCCCCCCGCAGCCCGGCGCCCCCACGCCGAACGACGAGCCGGACGAGCTCGCGCGCGCCAAGACGCAGGCCGCCGAATACCGCGACCACCTGCAGCGGCTCCAGGCGGAGTTCGAGAACTACCGCAAGCGCATGACCAGGTCGCAGGAGCGGCTGGTCGACGCGGAGCTCCAGCGCTTCGTGCAGGGGTTGCTCGAGGTCCTCGACGAGTTAGACCTCGCCCTGATCGCGGCCGAGCGGCAGCCCGACTTCGAGGCGTTCCGCAAGGGGGTCGAGCTCGTCTACGCGAAGTTCGCCGAGACCCTTCGGGCCGAGGGGCTCGAGCGGATCGAGGCCGAGGGCAAGGCGTTCGACCCCAACGAGCACGAAGCGTTGATGCAGACCGGCGACGGTGAGGGCGACCCGCACGTCGCGGAGATCTTCCGCCAGGGGTACAAGCTGCGGGGCACCGTGATCCGTCCCTCGAGCGTTCGCGTCGAGCGCGCCTAGCGCGAGAGGAGCTGCGGTGAACGGCGACGTGCGTCGCGAATGGTTCGAGAAGGACTACTACCAGGTCCTCGGCGTGGCGAAGAACGCCACCGCGGCCGAGATCAAGAAGGCGTACCGCAAGCTCGCCCAGCAGCATCACCCCGACGCGAACCCCGGGAACAAGGACGCGGAGGATCGGTTCAAGGAGATCTCGGCGGCCAACGACGTGCTCGGCGACGAGGAGAAGCGCAAGCAGTACGACCAGGTGCGCGACATGGCCTCGTCCGGGTACGGGGCCGGCGGGTTCCCCGGCGGCGGTGGCGCATCCGGAGGCGGGTTCCCCGGTGGCTTCCCCGGCGGCGTGCGGTTCGAGGACCTGGGTGACCTCGGCGACCTGTTCGGCGGGTTGTTCGGTGGGGCGGGACGGGGCGGGGGTGCACGAGCGTCGCGCGGCACGGATCTCGAGACCACCGCGACGATTACGTTCGACGACGCGATGCGGGGGACGACCGTGCCGGTCCGGATCCAGGGGCCCGCCCCCTGCGAGACCTGCCACGGCAGTGGCGCGGCGCCAGGCACGAGCCCGACGACCTGCCCC
>DATEQE010000112.1:0-8065 GCA_035272825.1 Actinomycetota bacterium | reverse complement strand
CCCGGCTCATCCAGCGCTCGTGGACCTGCGACAGCACGGCCGGCAGGCGGTGGACGCCGGTGCCCCCGATCGCGGAGGTCCGGAGCACTGGCGCTCGCGCGTACGGGGAGAGCAGCTCGGTCAGCTCTTTGAAGCTCCGGTCGCGCTCCTCGATCAGGTCCCACTTGTTCGCGACCACGACCAGGCCGCGACCGACCGCCATCACGCGAGCGGCGATCCGCTTGTCCTCGCCGGTGAACCCCTGCGAGGCGTCGAGCACGAGCAGCGCCACGTCCGCGCGCTCGATCGCGCGCTCCGCACGAAGGAAGCTGTAATACTCGATGCCCTGAACCTTGGAGGGCCTCCGCAACCCCGCCGTGTCGACGAAGCGCACGGGGCCGTCCGGCCAGGTCACGAGCGCATCCACGGCGTCCCGGGTTGTCCCCGCCTCCTCGTAGACGACCGAGCGCTCCTCCCCCACCAAGCGGTTGAACAGGCTCGACTTGCCCACGTTCGGCCGGCCGACGATCGCGAACCGGGGCTCCTCGGGTTCCTCGACCTCCTCGGCCTCCTCGTCCGGCAGTACGGCGACCAGCTGATCCAGAAGGTCGCCCGAACCGCGCCCGTGCAGCGCCGAGACCGGGACCGGGTCCCCGAGCCCGAGCGAGAGGAAGGCCGGCACCTCGCTCTCGTCGCGCTCGGTATCGACCTTGTTGACGACCACGAGGACCGGCACGTCCGCGCGGCGGAGCCGGCGAGCCAGCGCCGAGTCCTCCTCGACGGGACCCGTCTGGACGTCGACCACCAGGAGTACGACGTCGGCCTCGCGCGCCGCCCGCTCGGCCTGGTCCGAGACGAGCGCCTCGATCCCTTTCGGGTCGTGCGCGAACCCACCCGTGTCGATGAGCTTGAGGGTTCGACCTCCCCACGTGGCCTCGAGCTCGACCCGATCCCGGGTGACCCCGGGCATCTCGTGCGCGATCGCCTCCCGGGAGCCGAACAGCCGGTTCACGAGGGTCGATTTGCCCACGTTCTGGCGACCGACTACGGCGATGGCGGGCGCCCTCACCGTGCGAGCCCGCGCTCGCGGACCAGCGCGAGCGCCTGGTGGGCGACCTCGTCCGGCGACAGCTCGGTCGTGTCGAGCACGATCGCGTCGGTGGCCGGCACGAACGGGTTCGTCCGCGCGTCCTGTCGGTCCCGTGTGCCGAGCGCCCGGGCCACGTGCTCGGGATCCTTGTCGCGTTCGAGCGCCCTCCGGCCGACCCGTTCGTCGGGGTGCGCCCGCAGGAACAGCTTGAGGTCGGCGTCCGGCGCCACGACCGAGCCGATGTCCCGACCCTCCATCACCGCGCCGTCCACGGCGAGGCGTCGCTGCTCCCGGCGGAGCACCTCGCGGACCTCATGGTGACGCGAAACCGCCGACACGCTCGACTCGACCTCGACGGAGGTGAGGGCGGGGTCGGGGGGCCGACCGTCGATCCTGAGCTCGGGCGGTCGAACGCTCGAGTCGAGCTCGAAGCGCATGCCGCGCGCGAGACGTTCGAGCCCGGGTGCGTCCTCCGGCGAGATGCCCTCGCGATGGGCACGGAGGGCGAGGGCCCGGTACATCAGCCCGGTGTTCACGTACGGCAGGCCGAGCTCGGCCGCCAGCCGGTGCGCGAGCGTGCTCTTGCCGGCCCCCGCGGCCCCGTCGATCGCGATCACCGTCGTCACGCCGAGACCTCGATCCTCGCGCCGAGCGCGACGAGGAGCTCCTCGAACCCGGGGAAGGACACCTCGGCCGCCTCGATCCCGTCGATCGCGACCGGACCCCGCGCCGCGAGGGCGGCCACGGCCAGGGCCATCGCCATCCGATGATCGCCGCTCGCGTCCGCCTCGCCCCCCACGAGGCCGTCACCGCCGACCACCAGGTCGTCGGTTTCGAGATCCGCGTCACCTCCGAGCGCCCGGATCGCCTCAACGAGCCCGCCGAGCCGGTCGCTCTCCTTGACCCGCAGCTCGGCGCCTCCCTCGAACCGAGTCTGGCCGCTCGCGTGCGCGGCCACCATCGCCAGCACCGGCACCTCGTCGATCACCAGCGGAAGCTCTCCCGCATCGATCGTCGTCCCGGCGAGCCGCGGCCCCGGCTCGACCTCGAGGGTCCCCACGGGTTCGCCCAGCTCCACCCGCTCGATCCGGGATCCGAGCGACGCGCCCATGCGTTCGAGGACCCGGACGAAGTGCGTCCGGGTCGGGTTGAGCCCTACACCCTCGATCGTCAAGGCTCCTCCCGTGAGCACCGCGGCCGCGACGAGGAACGCGGCCGACGAGACGTCGCCGGGCACCGCCGCGGCGAACCCCTCGTGCTCGAACGCGCGGACCGTGGCCAGGCCGGGCTCGAACTCGACCGGGGCGCCGAGCGCGGCGAGCGCCCGTTCGGTGTGGTCGCGGGTGGGGACTGGCTCGCGCAGGGTGGTCGAACCCTCCGCGGCGAGGCCGGCGAGCAGGACGGCGCCCTTCACCTGGGCGCTGGGGACGGCCGTCCGATGCTCGATCCCTCGAAGGGGTCCGCCGCGTACCACGACCGGCGGGTGGCCGTCGGCGGTCCGCACGTCGGCGCCCATCGCCCGCAGCGGCTCGGCGACGCGCTCCATCGGCCGTGCGGTGAGGCTCGCGTCGCCCACGAGGACCGACTCGAACGGCGCCGCCGCCAGCAGGCCGGCCAGCAGCCGCATCGTCGTGCCCGAGTTCGAGCAATCCAGAGGGGCGGAGGGGGAGTGAAGCGAAGCTCGACCGTGCCCCCCGAGCACGAGGTCTCGACCTCGAGGTCGAGGGTCGTTCGCCGTGGAACGGTCACGGTCCGCCTGGGGGCCGGGATCCGAAGCCCAACCGTCGAGTGCATCTCGAGCCTCCTGGGCCACGAGCCCGGCCAGACAGCTCGCCGTCGCCCTCACGTCGAGGGCCCCGGGGAGCCCGTGGAGTTCGCACCCGCCGAGCGCGGTGGCCGCGAGGATCAGCCACCGATGGGCGATCGACTTGTCCCCGGGCACGGAGGCCACCCCGCCGCCGAACGCACCCGGGTGGACGATCGCGCGCACCGGTCTCACGCCAGTCGCTGGGGCTCGAACCAGCGCTCGCGCAGGGCGCGCTCGGCGTCCTTGGCCGTGTCGGCGGCCACCGTGAGGTGCACTGTCCCCCTGCCCCCCTCGGGCGAGTGGACGATCTGCAGGTCCTCGATGTTCACGCCCGCGTCGCTCATCGTCGCGGTCACCTCGGCCAGGACCCCGGGGCGGTCGGGCACCGGGACCTGGAGGACCGCCACCCCCGCCTTGACCTGCGGCTTGGCCGCGAGCGAGAGACGCGCCCGCTTGGCCTCGCCGAAGGCGCGCTCGACCTCGGCCGCGTCGGCCTGGCCGATCAGCGTTCGGAGCCTCGTGAGGCGCTCGACGTACAGGTCGATCGCCCGCACGATCGCGTCGCCGTTGGCGAGGAGGATGTCGCTCCACAGGTGCGGGCTCGAGGCCGCGAGCCGCGTGAGGTCGCGGAACCCGCCGGCGGCGAGCAACAGGATCTCGGGCTCCCCCGCCTCCTCGGAGGCCGCCAGGCCCATCAGGGCGGTCGAAGCCACCTGCGGCAGATGGCTCACCATCGCCACCAGGCGGTCGTGGCGTTCGGGGTCCATCGGCACCGGGCGCGCGCCGATCTTCTCCACCCAGGCCGCCAGGCGAGCCACCGTCGCCTCGGGCACCGCCGGAGCCGGCGAGAGCACCCAGACGACCCCGTCCAGCACCGACGCCGAGGCGTGATCGGGCCCGGACCGCTCCGAACCGCCCATCGGATGGCCACCGATGTACCTGTCCAGGTGCGCCGGGTCGGCGGTCGTATCGACCCCGGACATCACCCGGGTCTTCACGCTCCCCACATCCGTGACGATCGCGTCCGGGGCGAGCCGCAGGATCTCGGAGATCAGGCCGGACAACTCCGGGATCGGGGTGCATACGAACACGAGCGTCGCCCCGGCGACGCTCTCCTCCAGGGTTGCCGACGGGGTGAGCCCAGAGCGTTCCGCGGCCCGGGCGAGCGCGTCGGGATCGGCGTCGAACCCCCGGACCGTCTCCCCCGACCGGACCGCGGCCATCGAGATCGAGGTGCCGATCAGCCCCGTCCCGACGACCGCGACGCGTTCAGCCGAGGTCATCGCGCAACGTCTCCGCGCCGTCGAGGTACACGTGCCTGACCTCGGCGGGCCCGCGCGCCGTGTGGAACTGCAGGAGGACCCGGATCACGCCACGCATCGATCCCTGGACGGGGATCTCCTGCGCGCAGAGCAGGGGGACGCCGCCGAGACCCATCCGTCGCGCCGCCTCTGCCGGGAACGCGGAGCGCAGGTCGTCGGTGACCGTGAAGAACGCGCTCACGATGTCGTCGGCGGCGACCTCATTGCGCTCGAGCATCTGGGCAAGCAGGCGCTCGGTGGCCGAGAGCACCGAGTCGGACGAATCCTCGTCGACTTGGATCGCCCCGCGCGCCGCCCGAACCCTGACCTCGCCCACCAGGCCACCACCCCACCGATGTCGGCGAAAGGCTACAGGCCGGGCTCACCCGCGGTCACGAACGGGTCCGGCGCCGCGGCTCAGAGACCGGCCGCGCGGTACAGCGCTCGGACGTCCTCGGGTTCGAGCTCCCGGATCTCTCCAGGTCGCAGCGTGCCCAGGCGGATCGGCCCGACGCGAACGCGGACGAGCCGGCGAACCGGGAGCTCGACGGCGTCGAGCAACCGGCGAACCTCGCGCTTGCGTCCCTCGACCATCACCAGACGCACCCCGCCCCGACCGGCGGCACCTCCCGCCGAACGCGCATCGATCGCGCGCGCGGTCCCGTCGTCGAGCTCGACGCCGCGGCGCAGGCGCGCGAGTTGGCGCCGGGACGGGGGCTTGCTCACCTCGGCCAGGTACTCCTTCTCGATCGCGTACCGCGGATGGGTGAGCCGGTGCGCGAGCGAGCCGTCGTTGGTCAGCAGCAACAGCCCCTCGGTGTCTCGGTCGAGACGACCGACCGGGAACACGTGCACGCCCTTGGGGAGGAAGCCGATGAGGTCACGTCGCGCGTGCGGGTCGCGCATCGTCGTCGTGACGCCGCGCGGCTTGTGGAGCGCGAACGTGCGGAGCTCGGGGTCGACGTTGACCTTCGAACCGTCGACCCGCACCTCGTCGACCGCGGGATCGAGCCGGTCGCCCAGCGTCGCGACCCGCCCGTTGATCTCGACGCGGCCGGCGACGATCACCTCCTCGCACGCACGGCGCGACCCGAACCCGGCGCGGGCGAGCGAACGCTGGAGCCGCTCGACGGGCATCCCTCGTCAGTCGGTGTCGGCCGTCTCGGCCTCCGCGTCGCCCGCACCCGCACGCAGGAGCGGCGCGAGCGCGGGCAGGGCCGAGAGCGACGGTAGACCGAGGCGCTCCAGGAACTCCGGGGTCGTCCCGTACAGGACCGGACGACCCGGCGTCTCCTCGCGACCCACCTCGGCCACGAGCCCGCGGTCCACGAGCGCCCGCAGGACGCCCTCCGAGTTCACCCCGCGAATCCCCGAGATCTGGTGCCGCGTGACCGGCTGCTTGTACGCGACGATCGACAGCGTCTCGAGCGCGGCCTTCGTCAGCCGGATGTGCCGCGAGGCCAGCACGAACTGCTCCACGACCGGCGCGGCCTCGGGGTGGGTCGTAAGGCGCCATCCGCCGGCCACGTTCCGCAGCGTGAGGCCGGCTTCCCGCTCCTCGTAGCCACGGGCGAGCTCCTGGCACCACGCGTCCACCTCGGAGCGTTCGGCCCCTAAGGCCTGGGCGAGGACCGCCAAGGTGACGGGTTCGTCCGAGATGAACAACAGCGCCTCGAGCGAGCGGAGCGACGACGCGCGATCATTCACGCGGCCTCTCCTTCCCACCGGACGTCGATCTCGCCGAACGTCGCGGCCTGCGCCAGGTCGACCATGCCCTCTCGGTAGAGCTCGAGCAGCGCGAGGAACCGAACGACGATCTGGATCCGCTCGTCGCAGTCCGCGACGAGATCGCGGAACGACGCCTGCCCGAGCCGGCCCAGGTGATCGCGAACCGCCTCGACGGCCTCGGCCATCGTGTAGCGGATCGGCGTCACGTGGGACAGATCCAGGAGCGGCGGCGGGCGGAGCACGACGGCCGCGATCCGCGCGAGGTCGTCCGCGTTCACGTCCTCCAGGACGTCCGGGTACAGGTGCGCGAACTCGGCCGGCGGGCCCGCCTCCCGCGTGAACCGCAGACCCTCCTCGTCGAGCCCCCGCGCGATCTCGAGCGCGACCGTCCGGAACGCCGCGAGCTCGATCGAGCGCGCGTACACGAGATCCGGCGACACGCCGAGCAGATCCTCATCGTCCACGACCTCGTGCCGCGGCATCAGGCGGCCGACCTTGAGCTCGAGCATGATCGCGCAGACCGCGAGGAACCACGTCGCTTCCTCAAGCGACCAGCTCTCCGCCTCCTTCGAGTGCGCGAGGAACCCGTCGGTGACCTTCGCGATCGAAACGTCGCACACGTCGATCTTCTGCTCGAGGATCAGGTCGGCGAGGACCCTGAACGGCCCCGTGAAGACCGGGAGCTCGACCGCGAACGCGCCGCCGTCCGGCCTCTCGGCGGACCCGGGGCCGGCCGTCGACGTCATCCCGCTCCCGAGCCCGCCCCGAGGCCCATCCGATCGGCCGCGGTCTCGACCGTCTTGGCCGCGATTGCGCGCGCCTTCACGGCCCCTTCCCCCAGGATCGACTCGAGATGCGACTCGTCGGAGCGGATCACGTCGTAGGCCGTCCGGATCGGTCGCAGGTACTCGACGACGGCCGCACCAACGTCGTCCTTGAACCGGGCGTAGCCGGAGTCGCTCGCGTACTCGCGTTCGATGTCTCCCGGCGTCACCGCGCGCGCGACAGCCATGATCTCGATCAGGTTCGAGATCCCTCGCTTGTCGGGCGCCCGTCGAATCTCCCTGCCGGAGTCGGTGACCGCCGACTTGAACTTCCGTGCGATCGCTTCGGGTGGGTCGAGGATGTACACCGTCCCTTGTTCAGACCCGCCGGTCGTCGACATCTTCTTGCTCGGATCCTGGAGGTCGAGGATGCGCGCCCCCACCTCGGGGATCCGGTGTCTCGGGACCATGAACATCTGCCCGTAGCGCGAGTTGAAGCGTTCGGCGACGTTTCGGGCCAGCTCGATGTGCTGCTTTTGGTCCTCGCCGACGGGCACCTCGTCGGTCTGGTACGCGAGGATGTCCGCCGCCTGCAGCACCGGATAGAAGAAGAGCCCGGCGGAGACGAACTCCTTCTGCTCCGCCGACTTCTCCTTGAACTGGGTCATCCGGCCCAGCTCGCCGTAGGCGGTGACGCTGGCCAGCAGCCAGCACAGGTAGGTGTGCTCGACGACGTCGCTCTGCCGGAAGAGGATGCATCGTTCCGGATCGAGCCCGGCCGCGATCAGGATCGACACGGTGTCGTGGACCTGCCGACGCAGAGCCGCCGGGTCGTGCTTCACCGTGATCGCGTGCAGGTCGACCAGGCAGTAGATGCTGTCCCCAACCTCCTGGCCTTGAACGTACTGGCGCACCCCGCCGATGAGGTTGCCGAGGTGCTTGCTCCCGGTCGGCTGGATCCCGGAGAAGATCCTGGTCTTCCCGCCGGTGCCCGTCGCCGCGTCGCTCACGATGCGGCGATGATAGCGCCCGGGACGGCCGGCTCCGGGAGCCGTCAGCCGAGGCAGTCGATGCCGGCCGCCAGGTTGCAGGCCACGTTCGCGAACGTGTCGACGATCGAGAGCAGCGGACCGGACAGGATGAAGAAGATCACCAGGATGAACAGGACCAGGTACTGCTCGGCGTTCACGTACACCTCGCGAGGCCGAGGGGGCAGGAACGGCGCGAGGAGCTTCGCGCCGTCGAGCCCGGGCACCGGCATCAGCTGGAACCCGAACATGAACGCGTTCACGATCAGCCACGCGAGCGCGAACGTCCCGAGCTCTCCGGTCACCCCAGCCCTGATCAGCAGGCCACCGAGGAACGAGAGCAGGATGTTGGCGAGCAGGCCCGCGAG
>DATEQE010000111.1:0-7821 GCA_035272825.1 Actinomycetota bacterium | reverse complement strand
CCAGCGGATCTGATCGTGCTCGGTTCGGACCCGCTGGTACGGCTCGAGGAGCTCGGAGATCTCCGTTGCGTCGTCCGTGGGGGGAGGATCGTCCCTGGTTAGGCGGGACGTGAGCCGTGCTTCCACTGCTGGAAGGCTGGGCGTACGGTGGCGCCCATGGAGTTTCGGATCCTCGGTCCGCTGGAGGTTCAAAGCGGAGACGGGTCACCCAAGCTGGGTGGTCCGAAGCAGCGCGCCGTCCTCGCCCATCTGATCCTTCGCCCGAACCACGTGGTGCCTGCAGGACTCCTGATCGATGAGCTCTGGGGCGAGGAGCCGCCGGAGACGGCTAGGAACACGCTCCAGACCTACGTCTACCGCCTCCGGAAGGTTCTCGGTGACGCCAGGATCGAGGCAGGGTCCGGAGGCTATATCCTGCGTGCCGAGTCGGACGAGATCGACGCCGGTCGATTCGAGGCGCTGGTCAAGCAGGCGAAGGCTCTCGATTCCGATCCCCGAGCGAGGCTCGTGGCCCTGGACGAAGCCCTGGCGCTCTGGCGGGGGGATGCGCTGGCCGACCTCAGCGAAGAGCCCTCGCTCCGCGGCGAGATCGCACGTTTAGAAGAGCTCCGGCTCGCCGCGACCGAGCATCGGATCTCGACCGAGCTGGCGATGGGGAGCCACACCACGGTGATCTCGGAACTCGAGGCGCTGACCGGTCGCTATCCTCTCCGCGAACGTCTGTGGGCGCACCTGATGCTCGCGCTCTATCGAGGAGGGCGTCAGGCGGAGGCGCTGGACGCCTACGAGCGCGCTCGACAGGTGCTGGCGTCCGAGCTTGGCTCCGACCCGTCAACCGAGCTGCAGAAGCTGCACCAACAGATCCTGAGCCAGGACCCCGAGCTTCGCGCTCCGGTCGCGCCCCCGGTCCCGACGCTTCGTCCCGGGGGATCCGATTTCGCTCGAGGGTCGGAGTTCGCCGGCTACTTGATCAAGGGCATCATCGGCCGTGGCGGCATGGGCGTCGTGTATCTCGCGGAGCACGAAGGCCTGAAGCGGAAGGTCGCCCTGAAACTCCTCGCACCGCCGCTGGCAGAGGACCCTCGGTTCCGTGACCGATTCGTCCGCGAGTCGCAACTCGCCGCCTCGATCGATCACCCGAACGTGATCCCGATCTACGAAGCCGGCGAGGCCGAGGGCCGGCTGTTCATCGCGATGCGGTATGTGGAGGGAACGGACCTGCGCACGCTGTTGCGCGAGCAGGGAACGCTCGACACGGCCCAGACCGCTCGCGTCGTCGGCCAGGTCGCCGCGGCGCTCGACGCCGCCCACGAGCAAGGCCTCGTCCACCGCGACGTCAAGCCAGCCAACGTCCTCATCGCCCGTCAGCGTGGCACGGAGGCCGGAACGCACGCGTACCTGACCGACTTCGGGCTCACCAAACGGTCCGCGAGCGACTCGGGGGTCACCGCGACAGGCCAATTCGTCGGAACGCTCGACTACGCGGCCCCCGAGCAGTTCCGCGGCGAGGGCGCAGTCGCGCGGACCGATGTCTACTCCCTCGGGTGCGTGCTCTTCGAATGCCTCGCGGGCCATCCGCCGTTCCGGGCGGAAAGCGACGCCGCTCTGATGTTCGCTCACCTGATGGAAGCGCCACCTCCATTGACCATGGAGCGGCCGGACCTCTCGAAGGACGTCGACAAGGTGATCGCGACCGCGATGGCGAAGGAGCCGACGGCGCGGTACCCGAGCGCCGGCGAGTTCGGACAACGGGCATCGGGCGCCCTCGGGTTCCCCGTGGAGGAACATCCTGCCCCCGGCCTCGTGCCGAAGTGGTGGGCCCGTCGATCACCGTCTGGGCGCCGTCGACGAGTCACCATCGGGGCGATCGCGGGGCTCCTGGCGGTGGTCCTCATCGCGGCGCTGCTTGCGGTCGTGGTTGGGGGAACGGCGGAAGCGAGCTTCCGGCCCGGAATCGCGATCGTCGATCAAGTGACCGGCGAAGCGGTGGCTACGATTCCGACATCGGCGGTCCGAGAGCCGGCCGAGGCGATCTACTCGGACGGACGCTTCTGGGTTCACAACCTCGACCCCAACTCGTTCGTCGAGGTCGAGCCAAGAACGGGGAGGTTGCTCACGCAGATCGCGGCGCCGTTCCAGGACGTCGGGACCTTCACGGTCGACGGCGACACGCTATGGGTCACCGGGGCGAGCGTGGCGAAGATCGACATCGGTCTCCGCAGGGAGGTCGATCGCTTCGACCTTCCCGACCTGACGCACGGGGTGGCCGCCGCCGCGGGATCGCTGTGGGTCACCATGCCCGCCAGGAACACGACCCTCCGGCTCGACCCCGCGACGGGCGAAGTCAAGCGTCGCTTCACCGATCTACCTGGGTCGCTCGCCCTGGCATACGGAGATGGTGCCGTCTGGACCGCGGGATGGCTCTCGGAGGACGGGGGCTTCACAGGAGCGGGCGGCGTCAACCGGATCGACCCCGACACGAAGCAGATCACCAGCAACGAGCAGCTGGTCCTGTCGGTGGATTGCTGCCCCGTCGTCGCCGGCGGCGGGTTCGGTTGGACGAGCGACCAGACGAAGGGCGTCGTCTACAAGATCGACCCGAGTGGCGAGGTCGTGGCGACCCTACCGACCGGCGCGGGTGCGTTCGTCGGGTCCTACAACGACGGCATCGTGTGGGTCGGGAACTCGGACGTCGGAACCGTCGTCGGGATCGATGCGCTCACGGGCGAGCGCCGGACGTTCCGCTTCGACCATCCGCTCCAGGGTCTGGCCGCGGGTTCCGGGCTCCTGCTTGTCACGCTGGGTCCGGGACGAACCTACGAGGACGTGATCAGCGGACTGGACGGGAAGGTCGCGAGGCTCGTCGCGCAGCTCGGCGACCTCGAGATCCCCGACCCCGCGGTCCTGACGACCAACCTCGGGTTCACTGTAGAGTTGGCGACCTGTGCCAAGCTCCTGAATTATCCGGATGCGCCGGCGCCTGAAGGTTGGAACCTGCAACCGGAGGTGGCAGCCTCCATGCCCGATATCTCCGCCGATGGCCGGACGTACACGTTCACGGTTCGTTCGGACTACCGCTTCTCACCGCCATCCAACGAGCCGGTCACGGCCGAAACCTTCCGCTCCTCGATCGAACGGGCTCTTTCCATCTTGCCGAGGGTTGGGGGCAACGGCCGGTTCGTGATCGCCGACATCGTGGGCGAGCGCGAGTTTCTCAGAGGCGAGGCCGACCACATCTCCGGGCTTCGAGCCGACGGCGACACCCTGACGATCGAGCTGATCGAGCCCTCGGCCGACTTCCTCCACCGCCTGTCCGTGCCGTACTTCTGTCCGGTCCCGACCGACTCGCCGCCCGTGGCAGGGGGCGCCGCCCCTCTCGTGTCGTATCCGCACCGAACGCCACAGGCTGTGCCGTCCGCCGGCCCTTATTACATCGCCGACCATCTGAACGGCGAGTACACGATCCTCAGGCGCAACCCGAATTACAGGGGCTCGCGCCCGAACGCGTTCGACGCGATCGCGCTTCGGGAGGGGATCGACCCCGGCGTCGCGGTGGGCCTGGTGGAGAACGGATCGTGGGACGGGATCACGCACGTGTTCGATCCGCTCCTCACCTCCAGCGGGCCGGTGGCCGAGAGGTACGTAGGCGAGGGCGATGCCTCGCTTCAGTACGAGGCGGCGCCGTGGCCCCTGATCGGCTACCTGATCTTCAACGCGAACGGCTCACCGTTCTCCGACCCGGACATCCGCCGAGCCGCGGCGTTGGCGCTCGATCGGGAGAGCATCGCCGCCCTGTGGGGGCACGCGCCCGCCGACCAGCTCTTGGCGCCGGTGGTTCCGGGATTCGTCGATCGGGACCTGTACGCGCTGGACGGGTCCGGCATCGACGAGGCCCGTGCCCTGATGCGGGGCCGGGCCGTCACCGCCGTCTTCGGGGTCGAACCGGGGAACGACCGGGCTCGACAGGAGGCGGAGATGGTGCGCGCCGACCTCGCGCGGATCGGCATCACCGTCGAGATCGAGGAGGTCTCCGACGTGCTCGCCGCTGCACGCAAAGGGAATGCCGATCTCGACATCATCGGCGCCGGCTTCGGGTTCGTCTACTGGGATCCGGCGAGCTTCCTGACCAGCGTGTTTTGGTACGGCACCCCCGGCACGTGGCTCCCGGATGGCGTGTCGGAAGAGTTGGAAGTCCTTGTCTCGTTGACCGGGGCGCAGCGGCGTTCGACCGCGGTCGCGCTCGCCGACCGGCTCGCGACCGAGGACGTGCCGATCGCCGTCGACCTCTCCGGCGTGACCCCGACCCTGCTCGGGCCGAGCCTCGGGTGCCGGGTGTTCCCCCCGTTCGGCTACGGCGTCGATCTAGCCGCGCTCTGTCCGAGCCAGGCGTGATCGCGGATCGGCGACGATCGGTCACGCCGCGGGAGTGATCGGCTCGCGGCCCGTCAGCAGCTTGTAGAGCCCAGACAGCGTCGGCGTGTCCGTGGTCTCCGGCAGTTGCGGCGCGATCTCGCCCTCGCCGAGTCCCCAGGTGACGATCTCGGCGGCCTGCTCGGTGCCCCGCTGGTTCCAGTCGTAGCTCCGGTCGTTCCAGGCGGCGATCCCGCGGATGTCCATGAACCGGTCGAGCATCTCGCCGCTGACGTTGGCCTCGATCCATCCGTGCGCCATCTCGTGGAGCGCCCACTTCCGCTGGTACGGCTCGCTCGATGCCTCGGTGCAGAGATTGATCCGTCCCGCGTGGTACAGGCCGAGCCCGCCGTTGCACCCCGCGTCCGAGCGGTAGAGGTAGACGTCCAGGTCCGGCATCCCGTCCAGCCCGGCCTCGCGGTAGCGGCGGATCGACCAGTCGATCGCTCGCTCCTCGGCGGCCGTGGCCCCGCGGATCGTCAGGGGCTCGCGGGCGGGGGCGGGCCGGTGGCCGCCGAGGGTCGTTGCGGCGGCGGCGAGCACGAGCAGGAGGGCGATCCGGCGGCGGTGGGTGTGAGTGGCGGTGTCCATGACGGCACCGTCGCCCCGTGCCTTCGCAGCCCGGACGCAGCCCGGTCGCAATCGGCTGGAACGTGACGGTTGTCACCGAAGGCCCTGCGTGGCTTCCGTTCGTTCGAACGCCGTCGTACGGTTCGCGCGATGCAGTTCCTGATCCTGGGTCCGCTCGAGGTCTCCGACGACGGGCGGAAGCTCGCGCTCGGCGGGCCGAAGCAGCGGGCCGTGCTCGCGCACCTGATCCTGCGGGCCAACCACGTCGTCCCGGCCGACCGGCTGATCGACGGGCTCAGGGGCGAGGAGCCACCGGAGAGCGCCCGCACCACCCTCCAGACCTACGTGTACCGCCTGCCGTCGTGGCGACCGGAGGGGTCGTGAGCGACCATCTGCCGGACGTCCCCGAGGGCGTCTCCGCGTCGTCCGAGGTGTCGCTCGACGAGCTGCAGCTCTCTCAGCGCAACCACGGGATGCAGCTCGAGGGGCTCCGTTACGACATCACGCCGGCCGGGATGCATTACCTGCTGATCCACTTCGACGTGCCCGAGGGCGACACGGACACCTGGTGGCTGTCGATCGACGGACTCGTCGCGAAGCCGATGAGGCTGTCGCTCGCGGACCTCGGTGCGCGGCCGACGGTCACCCTGCCCGTCACGATGGAGTGCGCCGGCAACGGGCGGGCGCGACTCACGCCGCGACCGATCTCGCAGCCGTGGCTGACCGAGGCGATCGGGAACGCGGAATGGACGGGCACACCTCTGCGTCCCCTCCTGGAGGAGGTTGGCCTCGCGGACGCCGCGACGGAACTCGTGTTCACAGGCGCCGACCGCGGCATCCAGGGCGACGTCGAGCAGGACTATCAGCGCAGCCTCACAATCGCGGACGCGATGCGGGAGGAGGTCCTCCTCGCGTACGAGATGAACGGCGCGCCCCTGGCTCCGCAGCACGGGTTCCCGTTACGGCTCGTGGTCCCCGGCTGGTACGGGATGACGAGCGTGAAATGGCTGACGGGCATCACCGCGGTCTCCGAGCCCTTCGAGGGCTACCAGCAGGTCGCCTACCGCTTCCGGCAGCGACGCGAGGACGAGGGCGAGCCCGTCACGCGCATGCGGCCCCGGTCGCTTTTGATCCCGCCCGGCATCCCGGACTTCATGACGCGGCGACGGTTCGTCGAGGCCGGGCCGGTCGAGCTCGCCGGCCGCGCGTGGTCGGGCCTTGGACCGATCGTACGCGTCGAGGTGAGCACCGACGGCGACGCCTCCTGGGCCGACGCGACGCTTGGCGAACCGTCGTCGCCATTCGCCTGGACGCCGTGGACGTTCGCCTGGGACGCCTCGACGCCCGGCGCGTTCGAGCTCTGCCCGCGGGCCACCGACGCCGAGGGCAACACGCAGCCTCTGCAACAGCCGTGGAACCTGCACGGGTTCGCGAACAACATGGTGCAGCGCGTCCAGGTGGAGGTCCGGCGCTAGACGAGGGATCGGAGCGCGTCGAAGCAACGGTCGACGTCCGCCCCGGTGTTGAAGAAGTGCGGGCTGATCCGAAGGCCGTCGCCGCGAAAGTCCGTGCAGACGTCGCGTTCGAGCAGCGCGTGGCAGATCTTGTCGGCCTCGGGCCCGACGCCCACGTTCACGACGCCGCCCCGTGCGCTCCGATCCCGAGGGGTCCGCACTGGCAGGCTGAGCGCGTCCGCGCGTTCGATGATGTAGTCGCCGAGCTCACCCTGGCGCGCGCGGATCCGATCGGGCGTGACCTCGGCGATCACGTCGAGCCCGCCCTGCGCGATGAAGAACACGGGCGCGGGCGGCGTGCCGTGCTCGAAGCGTCGCGCGGTCGGGTGGTACTCGAGGTGCTCCGTGTCGAACGAGAACGGTTCGGCGGTCCCGAACCACCCGGTCACCATCGGCTCGAGGGACGGGATCAACCCACGCCGCACGTACAGGAACGCGAGCCCGGGACCCCCGCACAGCCACTTCAGGACCCCCGCCGCGTACGCATCGCAGCCCACGTCGTGGAGGTCGAGCGGCACGATCCCGATCCCGTGATAGTCATCGAGGAACGAGAGCGCGCCGCGTTCCCGCGCGATCCGGCAGATCTCCTTCGCGTCGACGATCGCGCTCGAGCGGTAGAGCACGCGGTTCACCATGACGACCGCCGTGCGTTCGTCGATCGCGCGGTCGTACTCCTCGAGCGGGATCGTCAGGCCGTCGGGGGAGCGGAGCCACTCGATCTCGACGCCGCGCCTGGCGTGTGCGAGCCAGACGTGCCCGTCGGTGGGGAAGTCGAGCTCGGACATCACGACCTTGGTGCGTTCCCCGAAGTCGAGCGCGGAAGCGAACGTCGACATCGCGATCGAGATGTTCGTGGTGATCGCGAGCTCGTCCGCGTCGCAGCCGGCGAGGCGCGCGAACGACGTCTTCAGGGCGCGCATCCGGGGGAAGATGTCCTCGAACCACACGTGGTCGGGGGCGCCCTTGGTGGCCCACGCGTCCAGGTACCCATCGAGGTATCGCAGCGAGCGATTCGAGACCGGTCCGAGGGACGCGCTGATCAGGTACGCCTTGCGTTCGAGCACCGGGAACTCGGATCGGTAGGACCCGAGGTCGCGGTCAGTCGTCGGGGTCCTCCTCGGGCCCGCCGAGGTCGGGGCCGTCGGACGCCTCGAGGTCCTCGGCCTTCTCGTGCTCCACGAGGTAATCGAGGTACAGCGGCCGCAGACCCTCGGCGAGCTCGCCCCGGTCCGCGTCCACGAGGTCGTTCAGCAGCGCGAGCGGGCGCAGGATGTCGATCTCGCTCCGGTCCTCGTCGCCGACCGCGGCCCGCGCTTCCGGGATCGTG
>DATEQE010000110.1:0-7114 GCA_035272825.1 Actinomycetota bacterium | reverse complement strand
ACCCCCGCCAAGACGTCGGGCACGCGGCGCGGGGCGCCGACGCGCGGTCGGACCTGGTCCTCGTGCGTGCTTGTTCTATCGCGGTTGGTCTACCCACGGAACCCGGGCGCCGAACGGGCACGCCGCTACCAGGGGACGCCGGCGGCCGACGCGAGGAACGCCATCAGCGGCGAGACCCGCTCGCAGTCCCGCACGAAGGTCGCCATGAACGTCGTGGAGGTGACCTGCGTGTCCGTGAGCCGGACCGACCCCGTGAAGCTCTTGCGCTTGATGTCCTCGATCATCGGGTGATCCGCATCGAACCCGCGTGGCGGCCGCTTCAGCGTCTCCTCAGAGTGGTCGAGCTTGCCCCGGGCCTTCGCCCACGCCGAGGGGTCGTCGGCGATCCGCCGTCGGATCGCCTGCAGGACCTCGGGCTCCGGCATCCACATCCCGCCGGCGACGAAGCACTCGCCGGGCTCGAGGTGCAGGTAGTAGCCGGGCCCGTGGACGCCCTTGCCGCCGAGCTGGAAGTGCGCGCCCGCGTGCGTCTTGTAGGGGCTCTTGTCCTTGGAGAACCGGACGTCGCGATGGATCCGGAACAGCGAACCCCCGGACGGCCGCGGGTCCGCGACGAGGTTGGGGCTGATCGTGCGCAGTTCGGGGCCGACGTCCGAGATGAAGTCGAGGAACGGCTGCCGGAGCGACCGCTCGTATCGCTCCTTGTGCTCGTTGAACCACGCCCGGTCGTTGTGACGCTTCAGATCGCGCAGGAACGCGAGCGCGTCGTCGTCGAAGTACCTCATCCGAGCCTCCTTCGGCCCCCGTGGTCCGAGGATCCACAGGCAACCTATCGAGCGAGCATGCCGGCGTCCCGTGGGATCGGGGGGGCGGCCCGAAGGAGTGCCAGTACTCCGTTGACTTCCAGCGCGGTACCAGCCTAAGGTCGAGGCGAGTCGCCCCATGGCCGGGGTTTCACATGCGAGGGAAGTTGTTCGGTGTGGCCTGCGCACTCCGTACGTCAAGCACGACCCGTGAGCGGCATGCTGTCCGCAACTCCGTGGGGGATCGAGCGTGGTAACGTCCCGCCGCCTTGAGCGACCGGCGCCCAGCGTCGAATGCCCACGCTGCGGGTCGGCGCTGGTCGTTCCCGCGCTGCCCGGCGGTCCGTCGGAGTACGTGCTCCAGCTCCGGAGCGGCAGCGCTCCGACGGGCGAGAGCGGCCCGATGGGCGAGTGGCTGTGCCGGTCGTGCGGTCTGCGTTGGCCAGACGATCGATCGCCGGCCGCGGTCGCCCTCGCGGGCGCCGCTCCCGAACCCATCCCGACGCCGATATCCGGCGAGCTGATCGATCCCGTCGATCTCCCGGAGATCCAGGGTTCGAGCGGGGTGACGTCCGCTCGCGTCGCCTCCGCGCTTCGGCAGGCCAGAGAGGCCCGAGGACTCACCCTGTCGGACGCCGCAAGCGCTACGCGGATCTGGGATCGGTACCTTCAGGCGCTCGAAGCCAGCGCCCCGCTCGAGGAGTTCCCCGCCCCGATCTACGCCCGGTCGTTCCTGCGGGCCTATGCGGAGTTCCTGGGGCTCGAGACCGACACCATGGTCAACCGGTTCGACGAAGACCATCCGGCAGAGGAGGATCCGATCCTCCAGCCGCTTCCCGATCCCCGACCACGGCGACGGGCGGTCGTCAACGCGCTCGTGTTCGTCTCGATCCTGGCCCTGCTGGCGATGGCGGTCGCGCGACTCGAGGGTGGGCGCGACCAAGGACCGGCGCCATCGGTTCGGGCCGCGTCGCCGGATACGTCTCTCGGCCGATCCTCCTTGACACGGCCGCCGCCACCGCCGCCGATCGAGGGCATCAAGGCCGTCGTACGGCTGCAGGATCGTTGCTGGGTGGTGGCCATCGCCGATGGAACGACGCTCGAGCAGGGGAGGACGATGGAGTCCGGCGACCGGCTCGTGTTCCGCGCCGACCGGATCCTGGAGCTGGAGCTGGGGAGCGCCGGCGCCGTCGAGCTGGAGGTGAACGGCGAGCGTGTTCGTACGGGCAGCCTCGGCGAGGTCGTCCGCCTCGAGCTCCGCTGGAAGGATGGCGAGGTCGACACCACCTTCGTCTGACGGTTTGCCGTGAGAGGGGACGGAGTGTTGACTGCCGCTGTCGTCGGTCAACATGCTCGCGGTCGGACACGATCACCGGGTCGAACACATAGACGGCGTCGGGATCGCCTGCCACGTCGTTCTGGGCGTACACGACCTCGGCGCCGGCGCCGCGGAGGAGCTCGCAGAGGGCCTCGTGCTGTTCGGCGGCGATCGCGGGGTCCGGTTCGGCGAGCCATCCGAACCCGCGCCATCGCGCGAGATCGGCGGGAACGGGAGCTCGGACGAGCACCCAGCGCAGCGGCGCGACGAGCGTCTGTCCCCCGAAGGTCGGTCGGTGGTCGCGACATGATGTCCTGCTCGGGCCGGTCGAGATCGAAGAGGAGACACGCCGGCGGATCGAGTCGGCCGGCGTGGACGTCTCGGTGTTCGATGGCTTCGAGATCGCGCACAAGGGTGAGGGCGGACCGACTTGCCTCACCCGCCCGCTGCTCCGCGGCTGACCCGAACCGCCCAACCACCACCGAGGGCGCCGCTTCGGCGGCGCTGCGCGCCAACGTAGACTCCCGCCCGTGGAGGTCCGCAAGACGGTCACGGTGCTGTTCGCCGACATCTCCGGCTCGACCGCGCTGGGCGAACGGCTCGACCCCGAGTCACTGCGCGACATCATGTCCCGCTACTTCGACGAGATGCGCGGGACGATCGAGCAGCACGGCGGGACCGTCGAGAAGTTCATCGGCGACGCCGTGATGGCCGTCTTCGGCGTCCCGACGGTCCACGAGGACGACGCGCTCCGCGCGGTTCGCGCCGCGTCGCAGATGCGCGAGATCCTGGCCACGCTGAACGCCGAGCTCGAGCGGGACTTCGGCGCCCGCCTCCAGGTCAGGATCGGGATCAATACGGGCGAGGTCGTCGCCGGCGATCCCTCCGCCGGCGAGGCGTTCGTGACCGGGGACACGGTGAACGTGGCCGCGCGGTTCGAGCAGACCGCCGAACCGGGCGAGATCGTGTTCGGCGAGGAGACGCACCGGCTGGTCCGCGACGCCGTCCAGGTCGAGCCCGTCGAACCGCTCGAGCTCAAGGGCAAGACCGACCGGGTGCCCGCGTTCCGGCTCCTTGTCGTGACGCCCGGCGCGCCGGCATTCGCGAGGCGGCTGGACTCGCCGCTCGTCGGACGCGAGGAGGAGCTCGGGCGTCTACGGCGAGGGTTCGACGAGGCGGTTGCGGAGCGCGTGTGCGGGATGGTCACCGTCATGGGCGACGCCGGGCTGGGCAAGTCACGCCTGGTGACCGAGCTCGTCGCGCGCGTCGGCGATCACGCCCGGGTGCTCTGGGCCCGGTGCCTGCCCTACGGCGAGGGCATCACGTTCTGGCCGGTCGCCGAGCTGGTCAAGGAGGCCGCGGCGATCGACGAGACGGACGCGCCGGACGCGGCCCGCTCCAAGCTGCGCGCGCTCGTCGCGGACGCGCAGGACGGCTCCGAGGTCGCCGAACGCGTCTCCGACGCGATCGGGCTCGGCGAGGACGGCGCGGGCGGGGGCGACATCCAGGAGACCTTCTGGGCGGTGCGACGGCTGCTCGAGATCCTGGCGGCGGATGAGCCGCTCGTCGTGCTCTTCGAGGACATCCACTGGGCCGAGCCGACGTTCCTCGACCTGCTGCAGTACGTCACGAGGTTCAGCGCCGAGCGGCCACTCGTCATCGTGTGCACCTCCCGCCCCGACCTGCGCGAGACCCGTCCGGACTGGAGCACCATCGGCGAGACGATCGTCCTCGAGCCGCTCAGCCAGGGCCAGAGCGTCGACCTGATCGCGAACCTGCTCGGCAGGGTCGGGCTCCCCGCCGATGTCCAGGCGCGGATCACCGGCGCGGCCGAGGGGAACCCGCTGTTCGTCGAGGAGATGCTTCGAAAGCTGATCGACGAGCGGCTGCTCGAACGCGACAACGGCCACTGGTCGGCGCGCGGCGACCTCTCGGAGGTCTCGGTACCTGGCACGATCAACGCGTTGCTCTCGGCGCGGCTCGATCAGCTGGAGCTCGAGGAGCGCGCGGTGATCCAGCGGGCCTCGGTCGTCGGCAAGGTCTTCTGGTGGGGCGCGGTGACGGAGCTGTCACCGGAGGATGACCGCCCGCGCGTCGGCTCACACCTGCAGACGCTCCTGCGCAAGGAGCTCGTGCACCCGGACCGCTCAGGGTTCGCGGGGGAGGACGCCTTCCGGTTCAGCCACATCCTCGTCCGCGACGCGGCGTACGGGTCGATGCCGAAGCGTTCACGCGCGGAGCTGCACCAGCGCTTCGCCGGCTGGCTCGAGCGCAAGGCGGGCGACCGGATCGCCGAGTTCGAGGAGATCGTCGGCTACCACCTCGAACACGCGTACCGGTACGAGGCCGAGCTCGGACCGGTCGACGACGAGGCGCGTGCCGTCGCCGAGGCAGCAGCCGAACGTCTCGCCGCGGCCGGGCGTCGCGCGCTCGCGCACTGGGACGTCTCGGCGACCGTGAACCTGCTGTCGCGCGCGGTCGACCTCCTCCCGGCGACGGATCCGCGCCGTCTCGACCTCCTGCTCGACCTCGGTCTGGCGCTCGCGCAGTCGGACATCCCGCGGGCGGAAGCCGTGTTGACCGAGGCGGTCGACGCCGCCCGGGCGTCCGGCGACGCCGTGCGGGAGTCCCGTGCCGGTGTGCGCCGGGTGTTCATCCGGCTGTTGCTCGACCCGGACATCATCCAGATCGAGGCGCTCGACGAGGTCGAGGGGTACCTGGCGCGATTCGGGGAGTGGAACGACGACCTCGGGCTGGCCGAGGCCGGCAGCCTCGTCGGCATGATCCACTTCTGGCAGGGACGGGCCGCCGACAGCGAGAGGGATTTCGAGGAGGCCCTGGAGCACGCGGGGCGGGCCGGAGATCGTCGCGTGGAGGCCGAGATCCTGCGGAGGCTGGCCCTCGCGATCGACCAGGGTCCCTCTCCGGCCGACGAGGGGATCCGCCGGCTGGCCGCCGTCCTGGAGCGCAGCCACGGCGATCGGAAGGTCGAGATCGGCGTGACGCGGGCGCGGGCCGGGCTCGAGGCGATGCGCGGGCGGTTCGACGTCGCGCGCGAGCACATCGCGCACGCGAAGTCGATGGCCCGCGAGCTGGGCGATCAGGTCGCGCTGGCCGCGGCGTTCCGCGACGCCGGACACGTCGAAACGCTCGCGGGCGACCCGGTCTCGGCGGAGACCGAGGATCGCGCCGGGTTCGAGATCCTCGAACGCATCGGTGACCACGGGCACCTCGCGAGCGCCGCACCGGACCTCGGCGACGCGATCTACACCCAGGGCCGGTACGACGAGGCCGCCGAGCTGGCCGACCTCGCTGAGCGCCTCACGATCGAAGGGGACGTCGACGCCCAGGTGCGCGGTAGCCAGCTGCACGCCAAGGTGTTGGCGCAGCGCGGCCGACTCGGGGAGGCCCTGCCGTTGGCGGAGGAGGCCGCGCGTCTGGCGGCGGGGACCGACTACCTCGACTTGCACGCGCATGCACTCATGAGCCTGGCCGAGGTCTTCAGGCTTGCCGATCGCACCGAGGACGCGGCGGCGACGCTCCGGGACGCGATCGAGCTGCACCGGCGGAAGCGCAACGTCGTCGACGAGGCCCGGGCGAGAGCCGTGCTCGAGGAGCTCGGGTCCTGAGAGGAGCGTGGAGGGTTGACGCTCAAGTGAGTGACTGCTAACTTCCTACCCATGACATCGACAACCCCCAAGACGAGGCTCACCGCCGAGGAGCGCCGGGAGGAGATCCTGGGCGCCGCGATGGACGAGTTCGCGCACGGCGGGCTCGACGGCACGCCCACCGAGGCGATCGCCAAGCGGGTCGGGATCTCGCAGCCCTACCTGTTCCGCCTGTTCCGAACCAAGAAGGAGCTGTTCCTCGCGGTCATCGAGCGCTGCTTCGAAACCACGCTCGACACGTTCCGAACGGCGGCCGAGGGCCATGCCGGCAAGGATGCCCTGCACGCGATGGGGCGAGCGTACGCGGGGCTCCTCGAGGATCGAACCCGGCTCCTGCTGCAGCTGCAGGCGTACGTGGCGTGCGACGACCCCGATGTTCGAGCGATCGTCCGCGACGGCTTCGGGAGTCTGGCGAGGTTCGTGGCCGAGGTCTCGGGCGCACCCGCGGCGGACGTCCGTCGCTTCTTCCAGACCGGGATGCTGATGAACGTCGTCGCCGCGATGGAGCTCGACCGCGTTCGGCAGCCGTGGGCACGCGATCTGATGGTTCCGATGGAGGACAAGCGATGAGCCGCGCTCATGCTGCGTACCGCTCTCTCTATTTTCGTTATCGAAGGTAGTGACTGTTCACTAGTTACCCAGCGGAAGGAGGATCCGCGATGACCACGACCCAGATCCGATCGGTGGAACCGGCCCTCGAGGAGGCCGGTCCGAACCCGCGGCGCTGGCAGATTCTCGCTGTGCTCTGCGTCTCGCTGTTCGTGATCGTGATGGACAACACGATCGTGAACGTCGCCCTGCCCACGCTCGCGCGCGAACTGGACGCGGGCACGAGCAGCCTGCAGTGGATCGTCGACGCCTACACGCTTGTGTTCGCCGGCCTGTTGCTCGCCGCGGGCGCCCTCGGCGACCGGTTCGGCCGCAAGGGCGCGCTGCTCGCCGGCCTGGCGCTCTTCGGGGCGTTCTCCGCGGCCGGCGCGTTCGCCTCGAGCAGCGGGCAGCTCATCTCGGCTCGCGCGGTCATGGGCGTGGGCGCCGCGTTGATCTTCCCGACCACGCTGGCGATCGTCGTGAACGTCTTCACCGAGCCGCGCGAGCGCGCGGCCGCGATCGGGATCTGGACCGCGATCGCGGGTGTGGGGGTGGCGCTCGGCCCGATCTCGGGCGGATGGCTGCTCGAGCACTTCTCGTGGGGCTCGGTCTTCCTCGTGAACGTGCCTGTCACGGTCGCGGGGATCGTCGGGACCCTGGTGCTGGTCCCGCGCTCGCGCGACCCGCGCGCGCCGCGGCTCGACCTTCCCGGGCTCGGGCTCTCGATCGCCGGA
>DATEQE010000109.1:0-5748 GCA_035272825.1 Actinomycetota bacterium | reverse complement strand
GGCGCCCTCGCGCTCCTGTTGATCGCCTGGGGGATCGGGTCGCTCACCGGCGTGCCGTTCCTCGATCGACCTCTCGAGGAGGAGGCGCCACTCGCGTTCCGGCTGCTCGCTCCGGTCGGAATCGGGTTGTACGCGTTCGCGGCATTTCGATACCTACGGATCTTCCGGATGCGGCGGCGGATGCTGCCGCTGTCGGTGGCGGTCGCCTTCCTCCTGCTCGCCGAGGCCCTGATCGCGGTCGCCTTCGCGCGGAGCTGGCACGCGTCGTGGTGGGAGTGGCACGTCCTGATGGCCGTCGCCTTCGCGATCGTGACCATCTCCGTCCGCAACGAATACCGGCGCGAGGGTTCGGTCGCCGCCGCCTTCGGAGGGCTCTACCTGGAACAGACGCTCGAACGCATCGACCGGCGCTCGTCCGGCGCGATCGCGCAACTGATGCCGGCGGTCCGGTCCCGCGAGTCGCTCGCTCCCATCCTCGAGCAGCTCCGGCGTGAGGGGTTCGGATCCGACGAGATCGTCCTCCTCGAGCACGCCGCGCGCGAGATGGCCCGTGTCGACGAGCTGTTCCGTCCGTACGTTGGCCCCGCGCTCGCGGACCGGCTCGAGCTCGAGCCGTCGATCGCCGAGCTCGGTGGTCACGAGGCCGAGGTGACGGTCCTGTTCGCCGATCTCGCGGGCTTCACGAGCTTCTCGGACGGGAGATCACCGTTGGACGTCGTCCAGATGCTCAACGCGTATTGGGCGACCTCGGTCCCGATCATCACCGACCGCGAGGGCGGACTGATCGAGCGCTTCGCCGGCGACGCGATCCTCGTCGTGTTCAACGCGCTTGAGGACCAGCCCGATCACGCGCTTCGCGCCGTGCGCGCCGCGACGGCGATGCAGCGAGCCGCGACCGAGACCTCCGACGACCACCCGGACTGGCCGAGGTTCCGGATCGGCATCAACTCCGGGCCGGCGGCGCTCGGCAACGTGGGCGCGGGAGCGCACCGGAGCTTCACGGCGATCGGCGACACCACGAACGTGGCGGCCCGCCTGCAGGCGGCCGCGCCCTCGGGCGGGGTCCTGATCGGGCAGGCGACGTACGAGTCCGTTCGGGGCGAGGTGGCGGCCGAGCCGTTCGGCGACCTCGACCTCAAGGGCAAGTCCGCACCGGTCCCCACGTACGAGGTGCGCGTCGACCGAACCACGTCGGCCTAGGATTCGGCCGTGCGCATCTGCCCATCATGCGGCGAGGAGAACTCGGACCGAGCGCGCTTCTGTCAGAACTGCGCGGCCCCCCTGACCGGGACCGAACGCTCCTCGGAGGTCCGCAAGGTCGTCACGATCGTGTTCGCCGACGTCACGGGCTCGACCGCCCTCGGCGAACGCCTCGACCCCGAGGCCCTGCGTCGCGTCATGGGCCGCTACTTCGACGAGATGTCGACGGTGATCGAACGGCACGGCGGGACGGTCGAGAAGTTCATCGGCGACGCCGTGATGGCGGTATTCGGGATCCCGCAGCTCCACGAAGACGACGCGCTGCGAGCCGTTCGGGCAGCGGACGGCATGCAGCGGGCGCTGGAGGCCTTGAACCACGACCTCGAGCGCGACCACGGCGTCGGACTCGCGGCGCGCATCGGCGTGAACACCGGCGAGGTCGTCGCCGGCGATCCAGCCAGCGGCCAGCGCCTGGTGACCGGCGACGCGGTGAACGTCGCCGCCCGCCTCGAGCAGGCCGCGTCTCCCGGTCAGATCCTGCTGGGCGAGAGCACGCACGGGCTTGTGAAGGACGCCGTGCGAGTCGAGCCGGTCGATCCACTGGACCTCAAGGGCAAGGCCGAGCCGGTGGGCGCGTTCAGGCTCACCGAGGTGCGGGAGGACACCGCGGGACATGCGCGACACCTCGACTCGGCGATGGTCGGGCGCGAGAAGGAGCTCGGGATGTTGGAACGGGCGCTCGATCGCGTGTTGACCGAGCGCACCTCGCACCTGTTCACGTTGCTCGGACCGGCCGGCGTCGGGAAGTCCAGGCTCGTGCAGGAGTTCGTCTCGGGACCCGGCACGGATGCGACGGTCCTTCGAGGACGATGCCTCTCCTACGGCGAGGGCATCACCTACTTCCCGCTCGTCGAGATCGTGCAGGAGGCCGCCGGGGTCGAGCGCACGGACGATCTCGCGACCGCACGCTCGAAGCTCGCCGCCCTCGCCGACGGCGCCGAGGACCGCGATCGAATCGTCACCCTGGTCGCGGGCCTGCTCTCATGGGGCGAACCGGTTGCGGCGGAGGACTCGCACTGGGGAGTCCGCAAGCTGCTTGAGCATCTCGCGCGCGACCGCCCGCTCGTCGTCGTCTTCGACGACATCCATTGGGCCGAACCCGCGTTCCTCGAGCTGATCGAACACCTCGCGGACTGGACTCGGGACGCCCCGCTCCTGCAGCTGTGCGTCGCTCGGCCCGAGCTCCTGGAGCTCCGCCAGGACTGGGCCGGCGGGAAGTTGAACGCCTCGACGATCCTGCTCGAACCGCTCGCGAGCGACGAGGTCGGGCACCTGGTCGACAACCTGCTCGGCAGGGCGGACATCCCCGCGACGGCTCGCGCTCGCATCCTCGATGCGGCCGAGGGCAACCCCTTGTTCGTCGAGGAGATGCTCGGCATGCTGATCGACGACGGGCTCCTGCGTTTCGAGGGGGGCGAGTGGCGGGCCCTCGACGACCTCGCGAACGTCACGGTTCCCCCGACGATCCAGCTGCTGCTGGCCGCGCGCTTGGACCGCTTGGACGCGGGGGAACGCGCCGTGATCGAACGCGGAGCCGTTGAGGGCAAGGTCTTCCACGCCGGCGCCGTGACCACGCTGACGCCGGAGCGGCTCCGAGGAGAGGTTCGCCCCCGCCTGCTCGCGCTCGCCCGCAAGGAGCTGATCCGTCCCGATCGAGCCGAGTTCGCCGGCGAGGACGCGTTCCGGTTCCGCCACCTGCTGATCCGCGACGCTGCGTACCACGCGATGCCGAAGGAGCAGCGGGCCGAGCTGCACCAGCGGTTCGCGGCCTGGCTCGAGCGCGCGGCCGGCGAGCGCCTCGCCGAGTACGAGGAGATCCTGGGCTACCACCTCGAACAGGCCTATCGGTACCGGCTGGAGCTCGGTCCGCCGGACGAAGGCACGCGGGCGCTCGGCCAGGCGGCGGCGAGCAGGTTGACCTCCTCAGCCGAACGGGCGCGCGAGGGCGGCGACTTCGCGGCCGCGCGCGCCATGCTGACCAGCGCCACCGAGGTCTCGGAGGAGGGAACACGCGCGCGTTCGCTCTTCGAGCTCGCGCAGACGCTGTTCGAGATGAACGAGTTCCAGGAGAGTGCCAGCATCGCGCATCGAGCGATCGAGGCCGCCGACCGCTCGGGTGAGCGAGCGCTCGTTGTTCGGGCAGGACTTGTCCTCGACGAGGACGTGGGTCAAACCGACCCCTCCCACGGCATCCGGCAAACTCGCCTGGCGGCGGAGGAGGCCCTGCGGAAGCTGAGGGATCTCGCCGACGAGGCCGGCATCGTGCAGGCGACGCTGGCTCTCGCCCGCCACCATTTCTACGAGGGGCGATGCGAGAAGTGTGTGGAGACCACGCTTCCCCTCGTCGACCGCGCGACGGAGCTCCCGCCCAGCGCCCGTCGCAGGTTCGCGACGAATCTCGCCGTTGCCGCGTACTTCGGACCGGCTCCCGTTGAGGAAGCAATGCGCATGCGGGAGCGCGCGTTCTCCATCGTGGGGGACAGCCTCGTGACATCCGTGTTGCTTCGAACCCCGCTGGTCCCGTTGCTTGCGATGCAAGGCAAGGCCGAGGAATCTCGTGCTGAATCCCAGAGGATCGAAGATCTGTACCGCGAAATGGACAACATGGCTCTCCTTGGAAACACGTACCAGCCGCGGGGGGAAGCCGAGCGCTTCCTTGGACGTCCCGATCTCGCCGAGCCCTACTTCCGCAAGGCTGTCGAGGTATGGGACGCGTTGGGCGAAACGGGATTCAATTCCACGATGTCGGCTCTGCTGGCCCTCACGCTCTGTGACCTCGAGCGCTTCGACGAGGCGGAGACCTATGTCGGGCGCAGCCGCTCCCTCTCGGCCGAGGACGATTTCGCATCCCAGTCCGCATGGAGGTTGGCGCAGTCGAGGATCGCCTCCCATCGAGAAGACCACGAGAGCGCGCTCGCGCTGGCCGACGAGGCACGCGCCGTCCTCGACGTCACCGACTACCTCGCGTGGCAGGCCGAGGGCGACGAGGTCCGCGGGATGGTCCTGGCCAACGCCGGCCGCCTCGAAGAGGCGCGTGTCGCGTTCGGACGCTCCCTCGAGCGCTTCGAACGCAAGGGCGTCGTCCCGGCCGTCAACCGCGTACGGGGTCGTTTGGCCTCACTCGTGGGACGATAACCGGATGGCGGTTCCCTCGACCATGTTGGAGCTCGGCACCAAGGCGCCCGACTTCGAGCTCCCCGACGTCCTGACCGGCGAGCGCGTGAGCTTGTCCGACTTCGAGGGCAAACGCGCGCTGCTCGTGATGTTCATTTGCCGCCACTGCCCGTACGTGAAGCACGTTCGCGAGGAGCTCGCGCGGCTGGGGCGTGACTTCGCCGGCTCCGAACTCGCGATCGTCGCGATCAGCGCGAACGATCCCGCCGAGTACCCGGAGGACGCGCCCGAGAGCCTGGCGGAGGAGGCTCGTGAGGCGGGGTACGCGTTCCCCTACCTGTTCGACGAGACCCAGGACGTCGCGAAGGCGTACACGGCGGCCTGCACGCCCGACTTCTTCCTGTTCGACGCGGACCGCGCGCTCGTGTACCGGGGCCAGCTGGACGACAGCCGGCCGAGGAACGGCCTGCCCGTCACCGGCAAGGACCTTCGCGCGGCGATCGAGGCGGTCGTGTCGGGTGGGCCCGTGTCCGATGACCAGCGCGCCAGCATCGGCTGCAGCATCAAGTGGCGCGCGGGCAACGAGCCCGCGTACGCCTGATCGGGTCGACTCGGCCTCAGCGGTCTTCGCCGCGGAGCGAGGCCAACGGTGGCCGCCGCTCCGGATCCGCGTCCAACCAGCGCTCGAGCGCGTCGCGGGCCGCGGGCCATTCCACGTCGAGGAGCGAGAACCACGCGCTGTCGCGGCTCCGGCCCCTCACGATCATGTGCTTGCGGAACACACCCTCGAACGTGAACCCGAGCCGGAGCGCCGCGGCCCGCGATCGCTTGTTGAGCGCGTCGCACTTCCACTCGACCCGCCGGTAGCCGAGCTCGTCGAACGTCTCCCGCATCATCAGGTACGCGGCCTCGGTGTTCGCCTCGGTCCGCTGCGCCGACGGCGCGAACCAGATGTGGCCGATCTCGAGCCGCCGATGCTCCGGCACGATGTTCATGAACGCCGCCATGCCGATGGGGCCGGCTCCGCGGGACTCGACGGTCATGAACATCGGGTCGCTCGACGCGGCGCACCCGTCCAGCCACGTGCGCATGGCGACTCGGTCGGCGAACGGGTCGTACATGTAGGTCCACAGGCGATCCGCCTGCGCGCTCCCGTCGTGCGAGACAACCCACAGCGCCCCTGCGTCCGCCTCGGGGTCGAGCGGACGGACCCGCACGAACCGTCCCTCGAGCGCATGGCGTTGGGGGGGACGAGCCGGCTTGGCGGCCACGGGTTCGCCGACCGGGAGGTCCTCGTCCACGCGGGGAGTCTCGCACGTCGGTTGCGGGCGGATCGGCGGAGCCGGACGATGGCGGGACCGCGAGACGGAGGGG
>DATEQE010000108.1:0-2428 GCA_035272825.1 Actinomycetota bacterium | reverse complement strand
GGCTACGTGACGGTGACCGTCCCCGTCATCTCCGGGTGGATCGAGCAGTGATAGGCGAACGTCCCCGTCCGGCGGAAGCGGCGGCGGAAGGTCTCGCCGGGCGCCAGGGTGTGGTTCCACAGGCTCGTGTTCGACGTCGTTGTGTGCGTCCGGCCGCCGCGGTTCATCCACCGGACGACGGTGCCGGGAGCGATCGTGACGCCCCGCGGACGGAACGCGAAGTCGATGATCCGCACGCGGACGACCTGTATCGCCCCGCTGGGTCGGCCTCCCCGCTCGTGCGCGCCGACCGCCGGTGCGAGCACGACGAGGGCGAGCGCGACGACGATGCATCGGATCGCGGCACGCATCAGCGGACTCCTTTCGGGTCGGGCGCAGCCGGCCTGCGCCGGGCCATCGTAGTGCAGGTCGTTGAATCGGGGGACCGGCTGTCCTACGGTCGGTGCCGATCGGAACGTCACCGAGCGCCCACGTGCGGGAGGCGATCGAGATCCAGGTGGACCGCCCCGAGGTCGTCGAGCCCATCGAGAACAGGGCCGATCGCACGTGGTACGGGATCGACGGTCCCCGTCGCCGGCCGCGAACCGACGTCTCGGATCCACCACCATCTGTCGTCACCCCCTCACCCTCCGAGGATGCCGGCGACGTCGTCGGCCCGGCGGATGCCGCGTCCCCCAGGAGCGCCGATCCCGGACACCCAAGCGTTCGGGACCGCTGGCGCGAGGAGTCGGAGGAGCGTGCCCACGAGCTCGCGCCCGAACGCGCGATCGCGCCGGTGCCCCACGACGCCGAGAGGGCGTCCGGAGACGTCCACGACCTCGAGGAACGCTTCGAGATGCTGCGCGTCGCGATGACCCTGGAGCTCGGGCGGCGGATCGACGCGGCCCTCGCGCGGATGGAGGGGACGTTCGAACGGGAGATCGAGGCGCTCCGGACCGCGAACCGCGAGGAGGCCAAGCGCTTCCGCAGCGCGAACGGCGAGGCCTTCGTTCGGATCCGCGCCGCCGACACCCAGGAGCTCGAACGCATCCGGCGCGCGATCGACGAGGGCATCGAACGCCTGTGCAGCGTTCTCGAGGGTCAGCTCGAGCGGGTCTGGGGCGCGAACGACGTCGAGCTCGAGCGTATCCGTTCGGCCGGTGCCGACCGGCTCGCGGAGGTGCACGAGCTCCTCACGGACCAGCTGGAGCGTCTGCGGATGGAGCGACCGCCGGGGCCGCCTCCGCCGGAGCCGGCCCCGGCGCCCAGACGTCGCTGGTGGCGCCGAGCTCGGAGCGGTGCCTCGGGCTGACCGAGCTCAGAAGGGAAGGGCGCCGGAGTCGCAGACCATCAGCAGGAACTCATGCGGGTCCACCGCCCGGCCGTTCCCCGGATGCCACTCGAAATGGTCGTGCGGGCCGCCCGCGTTGCCCGTCGCGCCGACGTAGCCGATCACGTCGCCCGCCTGCACCGGTCCGAGCTGCCCGAACGCCGACAGGTGCGCGTTGTACACGTAGCCGAATTCGCCGAACACCTCGACCGCGAGGCCCCCGATGTGGTTCGTCGCCGTGACGGCCTCGCCGTCGAACGGTGCGACGATCGATGCACCCATGGGCGCGTAGATGTCGTTGCCCTGATGGATGTGGTCGCCGCCCTGTTTCGGGGGATGGTGGACCATGATGCCGAAGTCGTCCGCGATCGGCGCCGGACCGACCAGCGGGCACACCGAGAAGGGCCGGATCTTCGAGATCTCGTACTGGATCTGCTCGACGCGGTCGCGCAGCCCGGCGACGAGCCGCTTGGACTCGGCCATGGTCCGGCGGAGTTCCTTCTGGTCGAGCTCGAGGCGCCGCCTCGTGAGCTCCATGACCTGACGGGCGCGAAGCACATCGCCCTCGCTGCGCGCCAGCCGGTCCGTGGTCTCGTGCACCTTGGCCGCCAGCACCGCGTCCCGACGGTTCATCTCGGTGAGGAAGGACATCCGCGACGCCGCCTCGGCCGCCGACGTGGCCGTCAGCAGGTACAGGACCGGCGTGCCGCCGAACATGTACGCCTCACGGCTGCGCTGATCGAGCTTGGCCTGCAGGAGGGAGGCGCGGACCCGCATGATCAGGATCCGCCGCTCGAGCTTGTCGACGCGCTCCTCCGCGGCCACCATGTCCGACTGGGTCTTGGAGATCCTGGTCGCGAGACCGTTCATGCGCCGTTGCAGCTTCCGGATCTTGCTCAGCTGGATCCGGACCTTGTCCTTGGTGTGGTGCAGCTCCTGCTTGGACTGCTTGAGCTGGTCGTCGGTGGCTGCGAAGCTCGACAGGGCGACCCCCGGCAGGCACGCGAGAACGAACGCGGCGACGGATCCTGCCACGATGCGATGGGCGCGCGGAACGGCGCCTCGAGTGGTGCGCGGGCCGACCATCTCGGTGGCTCGAACGTACCTGTGCATACGCAC
>DATEQE010000107.1:0-5640 GCA_035272825.1 Actinomycetota bacterium | reverse complement strand
GAGCTCTCGCTCGGTCATCGGTTCCCCCTATCTCGAGAGAACCCGATGTGTACACGATGTCCGTCAGTTCCAGACCTAGATCGGACCCACTGATCGGACCGGCCGAACCGCTCACATCCTCGCTATCCTGGAGGGCCGCCTCCGGGCGGAGACCAGATATGGCCAACCCAACTTCGAAGCAGCGTCTGACCAAGGCCGAACGCAAGGAGGAGGCCCGGCGACAGCGTGTCGAGCTCCAGCGCAAGATGGCGAGGAGCCGCCGCTACCGCCGGGTCGCGATCGGCATCGTCGTCGTCCTGATCGCGGGGGTCGCCGCGTTCGCCCTCACCCGGCCCAAGGAGGCCCAGGCCACGCCGTCGGACCTCCTGGCCTCCGTCGACCAGGAGAGGCAGACCGCCGGCTGCGGCTCGGTGGAGGACGTCGGCTCGTACCAGCCCCAGAGCTCGGACCGGGCGCACATCACGACCCCGTTGCCCCTGTCCAAGTACGCGTCCGTGCCCCCGGCGTCGGGGCCGCACAACCCGATCCCGTACGGGGCCGGCGTCTACAGCACGCCGCCGCCGATCGACCGCGTGATCCACTCGCTCGAACACGGCGCGGCGATCGTCTGGTACGCGCCCGACGCCTCTGGCGAGGAGCTGGACCGGCTCCGCACGTTCTACGAACGCCACAGCGTCGGGGGCCGCGTGATCGTCGCCCCGTACGACTATCCCGACGAGGGGGCTGCAGGGACGCTCCCTGCCGGAACCCAGATGGCGTTGGTCGCCTGGCACACGGTGCAGAAGTGCGCGAACGTGAACCTCGCGGCCGCGTTCGGGTTCACTTCGACGTACACAGCGCCGCCGTTCGGACAGCAGCCGTACAAGGGCAAGGCGCCCGAGGCGGGCGCGGCGTTCTGACCGGGCGAGGGCGCTGAGGGCAGCCATGGCGAAGAGGAAGCGCAAACCCCAGAACCGCTCGAGGAGCCGGCCCCCGGCGGCGGCGACCCGGACCGCGGAGCGCCCGTCGAGCCCCAACGACGACTCGCCGGACGGGCGTTCGGACCCGAACGGAACGGAGCGCACCGAGCCGAAGGCACCGCCACGGAAGCGCCCGGCCTCGCCGACGCGCCCGCCGGCGGCCGGGCCGCAGCGGACGCGGGCCGAGAAGAAGGAGCTCGCTCGCGCAGAACGTGAGGCGGTCCGACGCAGGATCGCGCGCGCGCAGCGCCGGCGCCAGCTCGCGTGGATCGTCGGGATCACCGTCGTCGTGGCGGCCGGTGTGTTCTTCTTCACCAACCGGAACGATTCGAACACACCGTCTTCAGCGCTCCCGGGTGTGCTGAAGACCAAGGCGCCGTGGCCGGCGAACGCCGCGCAGTCGGCCGCACGGGCCACCGCCCTCGGACTCCCGCCGGAAGGCACCACGATGCACGAGCACGCCAACCTGCAGATCTTCATCCAAGGCAAGCAGGAGCCCGTCCCGGCCAACATCGGCATCTCGGACGCGGGGGCGATCCAGTCGCTCCACACGCACAGCGACCCCGGCGTGGTGCACATCGAGTCCTCGGAATCGCGCGAGTTCACCCTGGGCGAGTTCCTCGGCGTGTGGGGCGTGCGCTTCACGCCGAGCTGCCTGGGGGGGTACTGCAACGACGACACCAACCATCTCCAGGTCTTCGTGAACGGCGAGGAGGTCACCGACAGCCTGCAGGACGTGCAGCTCGACGATCAGAGCGTCATCGTCGTCACGTACGGCACCGCCGAGCAGCTCCCCGATCCGATCCCGTCCACCTTCGACTTCGCCTCGGTCAATCCGTAGCGCCGCCGCGTGGCGAGCAAGCGCAAGCGGCGGCCCTCCGGCTCCCGGCCTTCGGGAGGATCCCGCCCCAAGGGCACGAAGCCCCCACCCGCCTCCACGCGCGACCGAACGACCCGGCCCGTGGAACGCCGTTCCTGGGGGGTCGTGCGGTTCGTGGCGATCGCGGCCTTCATCGCGCTGGGCTGGCTGCTCTTCTTCCGGACGCCGGGACCCGGCGAGATCTCGGCCGCGGCGCGTTCGGCGGCCACGGCCGCGGGGTGCGGCGACCTCGAGCAGCCCGTCGTGCCGAACCCGTCGCGGGTCCACCTCGCGCCCGGTGAGTCGTTCGACTACCCCGATCGGCCGGCGGCGGCCGGACCGCACGACGCGTCGCCCCTGCCGCCGGACCCGCACGTCTACCGGATCCCGGTCCCCGAGACGCGGGCGGTCCACAACCTCGAGCACGCCTACGTGATCATCTACTACCGCCCCACCGCCGAGGGCGGGCTGGCCCAGGAGACGATCGACCGCCTGGCGGCGATCGCCCGCGACGAGAGCCGCGTGATCATGGCCCCCTACCCAACGCTCCCGGACGACCGGGCGTTCGCGCTCCTCGCTTGGAACACGCGGTGGATGTGCCCCGCGACGATCTCGGCGGACCAGGCGGTCACGATGACGACGTCGTTCATCAATGCCTTCCGCGGAACTTCGGTCGCGCCGGAGGCACCCCACGGGCTGCTCGGCCCGCTGTTCCAGAAGTAGCGGCGGCCGGGCTAGGTGACGGTGCAGCTCGAGTCGTCCGGGTCGCAGGTGATGACGCCGCCCTCGAAGCTCGCCCGGAGGTTCCCGTTCTTGAGCCTGTGGATGTCGGAGGTCGGGAACCCGAGGTGACCCGCCGGGCCGCCCTTGGACAGATAGCGGTTCAGGACCAGGCCCCGCAGGACATGCGCGCCGGCCGAACCCGAGTGGTAGATCGTCCCGTCCTCGAACTTCTGCCGCTCGCCGCCGGCGACCGAGACCTGGCGCGAGGTGGGGAGCCCGGGCGAGCAGCCGAGGCCGTCGTACTTGGCCCGGATCTCGCCGGTGATGCGGCGGTCAGCGTTGATCCACAGCCGGTCGTCCGGGAGACCGAGGCTCGAGCGCAACTTCTCGCCGCTGATCGCCGCCTGGCCGTTCGCGCCCTTGACCGTGACCGACATGATCCGGCCCGAGACGCCACGGTCCACGTTGGTGAACCGGGTCACGCTGCCGATGCCGAGCCCGAGGTTGTGGGTCACCTGCGCGGGGGTGAACGTCAGCTCCCAGACGGCGTTCGGGTTCTCGGAGGTGTAGTCGCCGGGATCGCACACGCCGCGCAGGTAGTCGATCGGCGTGCCGCCCCACACGTTCTCGTTGTTCTCGGTGTATCCGCCCGAGGAGGACATGTAGAAGGCCTGGATCGTCTGCCCGGCGTTCAGCACCACCTGATCGTCCGTCTGGTCCACCGCGGAGACCCACCGGTCACCGTCGACGCCGCCCTCCTTGTCCCACCCCGCGTACACCTGGTCGTACGAGCTCGCATACAGCGCGCAGTCGCACGCCGCCCGGTGCTGCGAGGCCGCGGCCTTCGTGAAGGCGTACGTCCGCGCCGCGATCGCCTGGGTCTTGAGGGCCGACATCGGCCACGAGCTCGGGACCTCGCCGAGGCCGTAGAGGTAGCCCTGGGGGTCGACCGTGAGGACGAGTCGCATCGCGCATCCCCCGGCGCACGAGTACAGGGCGAACTCGATCGACCCGCGGTTGTATGTGTGCCCCGCCTCGGGGATGCGCACGAGCGAGTCCAGCGACTCGTAGACGAGGAAGATCGGCTCGTCGGGCCCCCCGACGCGATCGACAGGGTCGCCGGACTGGTCGGCGATTAGGTACTCGTTGCTCGCGGCGCGAACGTGCCAAGTCTCACCGGCGGGGATCGTCGCGACCGTCGAACCGGTCTGCGGGTCGCCCAGCCGGATCTCGATCGAGCCGACCTGCGCCTCGAGCCGGATCGAGTCCTCGCCCTGGACGAGCCCGATCCGAAGGCTCTGCGGCGGATCGGTCTCGCCCGCGACGCGCGTGCCCGAGTAGAAGTGCTTGAGGATCTTCGAGGGGCCCCAGCCCTGCCTCGCCAGGCCGTACGCGCCCCACTGCGAGAGCCCCAGGCCGTGCCCGAACCCCGCTCCGAACAGCTGGAACTGCGACGGCCCGTCGGGCTCGCGGTTCGGTCCGGCGCCCGCCGGGTTCGGGCCGGTAACCCAAGGGACCAGCAGGGCGACGAGGAGGGCGAGGATGAGGGCTCTGCGCATGCTCCGAAGGGTCTCGATGCGGATGTTCGGGCGGCTCCGCACCGTATCACAACGTCCCGGCGGACCCGAGGGTTACGCCTCGATCCGCTCCCCCGGTTGCACGCGACCCTCGCGCACCGAGGCGCCGGCGCCCACCACCGCCCCTTGGCCGAGCACGGAGTCGGTGACCGACGCACCCCGCATCACCCTCGAGCCGGGACCGAGGATCGAGCGATCCACGATCGCGTCGGGTTCGACCACCGCCCGCTCGTGCAGGACGGTGTCGCTCACCCGCGCACCGGTCTCAATCGAGGCGCGCGGCCCGACGACGACGTGCTCGTTCACGGTCGCGCCCCGGTCGATGTGACCGCCGGCGTCGACGAACGGCGACGGGTACGAGCGGTGGCCGTCCACCCGGCCGTCGAGCAGGTCGAACTGCGCCTGCAGGTACGCCTGCGGCGTCCCGAGATCCATCCAATACGCCTCGGACGGGAACCCGGCGAGCGGCCGTCCTGCGGCGATGAGCGCCGGGAAGATCTGACGCTCGATCGACACGTTCTCGCCGCGGGTCCAGCCCTCGAGCGCAGCGGGGTCGAGGATGTAGGTGCCCGCGTTGATGTCGCCCTGCATGAGCTCCGACGGCTTCTCGCGGAACTCGAGCACCCGCCCGTCGGCGTCCATCGGCACGAGGCCGTACGGCCGAGCGTCCTGGACGTGCGTGAGCGCGATCGTCGCCACCGCGCCCCGATCGCGGTGCCTCGCAAGCATCTCGGTGAGGTCCAGGTCGGTGAGGATGTCACCGTTGAGCGCGAAGAAGGGGTCGTCCGTGTCGAAGCCTTCGAGCGCGTTCACGATCGCGCCGCCCGTGCCGAGCGGCTCGGTCTCGGTGATCCAGGTGATCGTCGGGTCGCCGCGACGGGCTTGGATGAACGCGTGGAAGGTCTCCTCCAGGTACGAGCTCGACAGCACGACCTCGTGCACGCCGTGGCCCGCCAGGTGGTCGAGCACGTGATCGAGGCTCGGCCGGTCCACGAGCGGGACGAGCGGCTTGGGCAGGGTCTCGGTGATCGGGCGCAGGCGTGTGCCCTCACCGCCGACCAGCACGACGGCCTTCATCGGGTCACGTGTGCTGGGTCTGCGAGACGAGGATGATCCCGACGCCGATGAACGCGACCCCCGCCCAGCGCAGCGGCGGCACCGTCTCGTCCAGTACGAACTGGTCGAAGAGCAGGATCAGCACGTACGTGAGCGCGGCGAACGGGTAGGCGAACGACAGCGACGCCCTCGACAGCACCACCAGCCAGACCAGCGCGGACAGGCCGAACAGGAACAGCCCGCTCCAGACGAAGGGCTGGCCGACGACCACCCGCAGAGCTGAACCGTTCAACGAGAAGGTCTCCGGCGCCAGCTCATCGTTCACGAGGTTCATGCCGTGCTTGAGCGCCAGCTGCGCGACCGCGGCCAGCGTGACGGAGAACAGGATCAGCACGATCAGCATCGGAGGGGTTCCTTTCGTCTGGGTCGCGATCGGGTCGGTCGCGGGTTCGGTCACAGGTCCTCG
>DATEQE010000106.1:0-6182 GCA_035272825.1 Actinomycetota bacterium | reverse complement strand
GTGCGTCCTCGGCTGGGACGTCGACCAGTGGCCTGGGCCAGTCCAGGAGTACACCGGGCACCACACCGGGTGGCACGACGTCCGGCTCGTGCCGGATCTCGGGACCCTGCGGCCGGCCGCCTGGCTCGAACGCACGGCGATCTGCATCGCCGATTTCGCCGAGGTGGGTTCGGACGAGCTTACGCCGGTGGCGCCGCGCACGATCCTCCGGCGGCAGATCGAGCGTCTCGCGGACACTGGCCTGACCGCGCAGGTCGCGAGCGAGCTCGAGTTCGCGCTGTACCACGGCACCTACGACGACGGTCGCGCAAACGGCTACGAGACGCTCGTGCCCACGACGCTCGCGAGGGCCGACTACACGATCCAAGCGGGCGACCGGTACGAGGGCTTCTTCTCGAGGGTGCGGGACGCGCTCGCCGCCTCCGAGCTCGGCCCGTGGACCAGCCAGGTCGAATGGGGCCTGGGCCAGTGGGAGATCAACCTCGAGTACCGGCACGCGCTCGAGATGGCCGACCGGCACCTGCTCTTCAAGCTCGCGGTGCGCACCTTGGCGGCGAACGCCGGCATGGCGGTCACGTTCATGGCGAGGCCGTTCGCGGACACGACCGGGTCGTCCTGCCACCTGCACCTGTCGCTCGTCGACGGCCACGGCCGCAACGTCTTCCACGACGGGGAGGACGCCGAGGGGATCTCGTCCACGCTGCGGCATGCGATCGGCGGCATCCTGCAGCGAGGGCCCGAGCTCATGCTCTTCTACGCGCCGACGGTGAACTCGTACCGACGGACGACGAGCGGCGAGTTCTCGGGCAACGGGCTGTCGTGGGGGTTCGACAGCCGGATGGTCTCGTGTCGCGTGCTCACCGAATCGCCTGCGTCCACCAGGCTCGAGTGGCGCGTGCCCGGCGCGGACGTGGATCCGTACCTCGCGATCGCGGCGCTCCTCGCGTCGGCGCGCGACGGGATCGAGACGGAGGCCGAGCCCGGCGAGCCGCTGATGGGCAGCGACTACGAACGCTCGGTCGCGCCGCTGCCCGCCACCCTCGGCGAGGCGGTCGAACGCTTCCGCGACGGCGCGTTCGCGCCCGAGTCGTTCGGCAAGGACGTGGTGGCGCACTACGCGGAGGCGGGCCGATGGGAGTGGGAGCAGTTCCTGTCCCCAGGCGCCGTCGGCGAGTGGGAGCGACGCCGCTACTTCGACGTCATCTGAGGAGGTGGTCGCGTGAGCCAGGAGCGGAACGCCGTGCGGATCGGACCCGAAGAGCTCGTCGAGATCGATGGCCCGCCCGAGATCCACCGGCGGCAGGCGTTCGCCAAGCCCGGCCTGTGGGCGGGGCTCACGACGACCGAGCCCGGGCTCGTGAGCGGCTGGCACCACCACGGGGGCCACGACACGATCGTCTACGTGATCTCGGGTTCCGTGGCGATCGAGTTCGGCCAGGGTGGTCGGCAGGCCGTCCGGGCCGGCGCCGGCGACTTCCTCGTGATCCCCACCGGTCTCGTCCACCGCGAGAGCACGCCAGGCGACGAGCCCTCGCGGAGCGTCGTGATCCGAGCCGGCGGCGACGGCCCACCGACGATCGAGGTCGACGGCCCCTCGTCCTAGTCAGCGGGCGAGCGCCTCGACGCGCTCCACCACGTCGCGGCAGAACGGCCCGACCTGGTTCGCATCGTCGATGAACTGCGACGGCTTGATGCAGATCGTCGTGAACCCGCGCTCGAGTTGCGGGGGGATCGACGCGAGCGCCTCGCCGAGGTCGGCCAGGCTCTTCGCGTCGGGGAACCGGCCCCTCGTGCCGCCCACCATCTCCAGCTCGGCGACGTCCCGGCCGGCGGCGGCCATCCCGGAACGCAACCGCTCGAGATCCTCGTCGCTTGGCCTCCCGAGCGGGTTGAACCCGCTGCCGAACTCGACCAGGCGTCGAAGCAGCCGCTCGTGCATCGTCTCTCCGCCGAACCACAGCGCAGGGCCCTCGGGCCGGAACGGCTTGGGGACCATGATGACCTCGGAGAACCGGTAGTGCTTTCCCTCGAACGAGGCCGGCGTCTCGCGCCAAAGCACGCGCCATGCGGCCAGGTGCTCGTCGAGGAGAACCCCGCGCCGCTCGAATGGCACGCCAAGCGCCTCGTACTCGGGCCGGTGCCAGCTCACGGTGGGCTGCACGACCAGGCGCCCCTCGGACAGCAGGTCCAGCGTCGCGAGCTGCTTGGCCAGCAGCACCGGGTGACGCAGCGGCGCGATGATCGAACTCGCGACGAGGCGGAGCTTCCTCGTCGCGGAAGCGACGGCGCTCAGCAACGTCAGCGCGTCGGGCCACGGCGTCGACGGATCCTGGTTCCCGGGAAGGGCGTAGTCGCGCGGGTTCTCGGGCACGCCGTTCGCGTCGGCTCCCGGCCCGAGCACGACGTGCTCGCTCGCCATCACCCCGTCGAACCCCGCCACCTCGGCCTCCACGGCCATCCTCACGAGCGCGCCCAGATCGCGGGCCGGCACGAGCGTCTGGTTCTCACTCAGGATGAGGACGAGGCGGGGCCGAACGGCCCCGCCTCGTCCGACCACCACGGGTCTCTACCCCGAGCGGAGATCCGACAACGCGTCGCTCGCCGGCTCCCGGCCCTTGACGGCGAGCATGCACAGCAGGCCGATCACACCCCAGATGAGGGCTGCCCACGGGGCGAGCAGGGTGGGACTGGGTACCTTGTAGAACGACCCGAAGATCGCCGCGCTGGTGACCAGGATGCCGAGGATCACGGAACACCACAGCTCCACTTTCATCGGGTCGTCCGCGAGGCCCCTGATCGCACCGAGCGACATCAGCAGATACACGACGATGAGCGCGAAGGCGCCGAACGTCGCGCACCAGGCGAACACCGAGAAGTAGTGCGGGAGACCCGGCAGCGCGAGCAGGGTGTCGTTGCCCTCCGCCACCACGATCAGGACCGCCTGGATCACCATGAGGAACACGATCGCGCCCACGGGTGTCCCGTACCGCTTCGACACGGCGGCGAACATCGCCGGCAGCCGCCGGTCCCTCGACATCGCGAACACCCCGCGGGTTGACGCGACCGCGGCCCCCACATAGACGGCCAACATGTCGAGGAAGACGACCAGGAGCAGCATCTTCAGCCAGAACTCCGACCCGGCCGGGCTCCCCGGCGCGCCGAGCGCGAACAGGGGTGCTCCGGCCACTTCCGGACTCGTGATGACCGAGAGGTCGAACCCGAATCCGGCGACTTCCACGTATGCGGCGATCAGGTAGAAGATCGAGACGATCACGACCGCGCCGAGCACCGCCCGAGGGATCGACCGTTTGGGGTCGGCCGTCTCCTCGGCCAGGTTGGCCGCGGTCTCGAACCCGACGAAGATCAGCACGCCGTACAGCACCCCGAACAGGATCCCGGTGAACCCATCGGGCGACGGCGTTGGGTCGAACGCCTTCGCGACGTCGTTGGCGCTCCCCAGGTCGGCGATGACCGTGATGAAGAAGATCAGGACGACCGCGATCGAGATCAGTGCCAGCGTGAGCTGGACACGGGTCGAAATCTTGACGCCGAAGTAGAGCACGACGAACAGGAGGAGCGCGAAGATCGTGTCCCAGACCCAGATCGGGAGATCGAGATCGATCTCCCACACGGGCAGGAGGTTGTCGTGCACGTATCCGCCGATCAACACGCCGAGGCCCGTGGTGAGGATGATCGTCCCGCCGTAGTACAACCACCCCGCCGCCGCGCCCATCGTCTTGCCCAGGCCGTTCGACACGTAGTCGTAGAGCGACCCCGCGGCGTGGATCCGCTTCGCGTACTGCGCGACGATCCATCCGATCGCGAACATGCCCACCGCCGCGAGCAGCACGGCCAGGGCGGCCGACGTTCCCGCCCCCTTCGCCGCCGCGTTCACCCCGATGATCAGCGGGATGATGAACGCCGCGCTGAACACCGGGCCGATGAACCCGACCGACTGCGCGAGCACGTCGATCAGCGAGAGCTTCTTGCCGCCGAGGCGCTCGTACTCCTCGGTTACCACCAACGGTCGTTCGCCTTCCACGGACCCCTCCCCTCCCACGACGGATCTGCTGGTGCTTCCTACCCCGGCGGGGCTACGCCGTCCAGCCCCTCTCGGGCCGCTCGAACCACACGTGCACCTGACCCGTGCCTACCGAGGCCTCGTACTCGCTGAACCGCTCACCCGTTGCGATGCAGGACCTCCCGCCCAGCGCAGCCGCCATCATCAGGTAGTGGCCGAAGTGCCCCTCCGGATAGGCCTTGCGGTACTCGGGCATCCCGTCGATCACGCCCGCGTGGTCGCCCTTCTCGAACTTGGCGAGCACCTCCATGTCCGCGTCGTAGTAGGCGCGGTCGTAGATGTTGTCCGGAGCCTTCTGGCTCTCGCGCTTGGGCAGGTCCTTGAAGTTGAAGAACCGGTGGGTCATCCCGCCCGAGGCGAGCAGCACGACGCGTCGGTCGCTCTGCTCGATCGCCTTCCGGATCAGCTCGCCGAACAGGAGGAAGTCGTCGGTGTCGCAGCACTGGTTCAGCGCCACGCTCAGCCAGGCCGTGTTCGGATCGCCCAAGAACGTCCAGATGTTCACGGTGCCGTAGAAGATCGGGAGGTAGGGATCGTCACTGGCGAGGATCCGACAGTCATCCCGCCCCTCCGCCTGCGCCTCGATAAGTCTCGCGAGCTCGGGATCGCCCGGTATGTCGTACGGGATCTGGCGCATGCCGCGCGGCAGCTCGCTGCTCGTGAACCTTCCCTGCCGGCGGTCGTGGCCCGTCACGAGGTGCTCCCACGTCGACTCCCAGTGCGTGTCGAACACGATCACCGCGTCGGGCTTCAGCCGGTCGAGGTTCTCCTGCTTGATGCGGTGCAGGCCCGGGACCAGAGTGATCTCCTTGCCCTCATTGTGCTCGAGCCGCCATTCCTTCGGCAGCATGATCGTGGGGACGTGCGCTACGAGAGCCGCGCCGACGATCTCACCCATCCGTCATCCCTCCCAAGGTGCCGTGCAGACGTTCTTCACGTCCGCGTAGAAGTCGAAGCTGTAGACGCCGCCCTCACGCCCGACGCCCGAGGACTTCGCGCCGCCGAAGGGCGCCCGCAGGTCGCGCACGAAAAAGCAGTTCACCCAGACCGTGCCGGCGACCAGGCGCTCCGAGACACGTTCGGCGCGCGCGCGGTCGCCGGTGTACAGGATCGCGGCCAGACCGTAGTCGGTCTGGTTCGCGAGCGCGATCGCCTCCTCCTCGTCCTCGAACGTCTGGAGCGTGAGGACGGGCCCGAACACCTCCTTGCGGAGCACCTCGGCCCCTTCCGGCAGGTCGCCGAACAGCGTCGGCCGATAGAACAGGCCGCTCAGCTCCTCGTTGGGGCCGCCGCCGAGCAGGACCCTCGCGCCGTCGGCCTTGGCGCGCCGCACGAACCCGTCGACGCGTTCGAAGTGCTCGCGGGTGATCTGCGGTCCGATGTCGCTGGTCTCCTCGCGCGGGTCGCCCTGCCGGATCGCGCCGGCCGCCGCGAGGAAGCGTTCGAAGAACGCCTCGTGCATCGATCGTTCGACGATCAGCCGAGTCCCGGCCAGGCAGACCTGCCCCGCGTTGTCGAACTGGTTCACGGCTTGCTTCACCGTCGCATCCAGATCGGCGTCGGCGAACGCGACGAACGGCGACTTCCCGCCCAGCTCGAGCGACACGGGCGTGAGGTTCGCCGCCGCGGCCTGCGCGACGAGCTTCCCCGTCTCGATCGAGCCGGTGAACGCGATCCGGTCGACGCCGGGGTGACCCGTGAGCTCGGCGCCGGCCTCCTCGCCGATCCCCTGCACCACATTGAACGCGCCGTCGGGCAGCCCGGCCTCCCGCGTGATGTCGGCCAACAGGGACGCGGTGAGCGGCGCCCACTCGGGCGGTTTGGCGACCACGCTGTTGCCCGCCGCAAGCGCCGGCGCGATGCGCCACGTCGCGAGCATCAGGGGCGCGTTCCACGGCGTGATGACCACGGTGACGCCCGACGGATCCCACTCGGTGCGGCTCACGAACTCGTTCATCTCGAACGCCTCGTCGCCGAGCTCGGTCAGCTGGTCGGCGAAGAAGCGGAAGTTCCGTGCGACGCGAGGCATGACCGAGTTCAGGTGCGAGCGCAGGAGCGAGCCGTTGTCGCGGGTCTCGACGGCGGCGAGCTCGGGGACTCG
>DATEQE010000105.1:0-6644 GCA_035272825.1 Actinomycetota bacterium | reverse complement strand
CAGGCTGATGCGCCCCTTCGGGTCGAGCTGATAGCTGTGCGTGCCGAGCAGTTCGGCCACGCGTCCTCCCCTTCTCCTCCACTACTGGCCACCTTTATTCCACTGTCGCTCCACCGCGTCAAGAGTTCGGCGTGAAACGGGTCAACGACAGTGGCCGTGGGTCAAGCGTTGAGGCGCCGGACAAGAGCGGGTTGGGGGCCCGGCGCCGTGCCGGAGCTAGAGGTAGGGCTCCCACTCGGGCTCGAGACGCCCGATCGACAGTCGGAAACCGTCCCTGGGTGGGACCGGTCGGCGAGCGAGGCGGAGACCGACCTCCTCGATCAGCCGGTTCTCCTTGCGCGAGTTGCAGCGCCGGCATGCCGCGACCACGTTGTCCCACGAGTGCGCGCCCCCGCGGGACCTCGGGACGACGTGGTCGAGGTTCTCCGCGGTGGCCCCGCAGTACTGGCAAGTCCATCCGTCGCGGGCGAAGACCGCACGGCGAGTGAGGGGCGCGTGGGATCGGTGCGGGATCTTCACGAACGTCCGCAGGCGCAGGACCGAAGGCGCGTCCACGTGCAGGTGCTCCGACCGGAAGACCTGCCCGTTAGGGACGAGGACCTCGGCCTTGTCCTTGAGCACCAGGATCACGGCCCGTCTCGCGGCCACCACCGCGAGCGGCTGGTGCGTCGCGTTGAGCACGAGCGCTCGTCCCACGGCGCGAGTATACGGGGCACCAGGCACAGAACCGGGCGCGAGGTGCTTGCAACCCCGGAATCCCAGGGTTGTAATCCGCGCGGAGGCGGCGGAGGGCCGCGCTCGAAGGACGCCTGGAAGAGCGAACAAGGGGCCGCGCGGGGCGTCCGGCAGCGGGCGTAGTCACCGCCGCTTCCTTCTTGTCCGGATCCGGCGCGTGATGGCTCCCGAGTTGGCGTCCGCTGCCACCCAGGCAGCACGATCTCCGAAGCCCGTCCACGAAAGCGAGCCCTCGGGCGTCCATGGACCAGATGGAAAGACCTTGGGATCTTGGCCATCGTGATCCCGACGCCTGAGCAACTGGATCGGGTCGGGTTCTCGGCTCCTCAGGCGTACGGAGTGGGGACCGAGCTCCCCGGGGACCTCGATCCGCGGATCGGGCAGATCGCCGAGCGATGGACGGCAGGTGCCACGTCGGACTACCGGAAGGTCCTGGCGATCCAACAGCACTTCCATCGCCGCGCTTGGGCTGCCGGCACGCATCGCGGTCGGGTACCGGTCCGGGACCCAGCAAGAGGACGGCCGCTACTTGGTCCAGAGCGATGACGCCCACGTCTGGGTCGAGGTGCTGTTCCCAGGCTTCGGGTGGCTCCCGTTCGAGCCGGAGCAGGGCACCACCCATCCGAACGCGCAGGCTGGCACGTATCTCAACCCCTGAACCCGTTCATCCACATGGAGCGGGACGAATCATGGTCGATCGATCCATCGCGAAGCCCATCGCTGGCCCCGCGTCTGGGCAGGATGCTGCAGGAACTCGAGGGCTATCCTTGACGTACTCCTGAGTAAGATGGTCCGGCGTCGATCCGCGGAGGTGCGGTTGGAGGCTCGAGAGCCCACGCTCGACTGGCAGCGGTACGCGGAGGACTTCCGCGTCATCGAGCAGAACGTCGAGAAAGTGGTCCAGGGCAAGCAGCCGGAGATCCGGCTGGCGCTCGCGGCGCTCCTGGCCGAGGGCCACATCCTGATCGAGGACGTCCCCGGCGTCGGCAAGACAATGCTGGCCAAGGCGATCGCCCGATCGATCGACTGCTCGTTCCGCCGGATCCAGTTCACGCCCGACTTGCTGCCGACCGACGTCACCGGCGTCAACGTCTTCAACCAGGAGCGTGGAGACTTCGAGTTCAAGCCCGGTGCGATCTTCGCGAACATCGTGCTCGGGGACGAGATCAACCGCGCGAGCCCCAAGACCCAGTCGGCGCTCCTGGAGTGCATGGAGGAGCGCCAGATCACGGTCGACACCGAGACCTATCAGCTCGGCACGCCCTTCATGGTGATCGCGACGCAGAACCCGATCGAGCACGAAGGGACCTACCCGCTGCCCGAGGCGCAGCTCGACCGTTTCATGATGCGGATCGGGATCGGCTACCCCTCGAGCGAGGTCGAGGCCGAGATCCTCGCCACCCACGGCGTGCGTTCGACGTTGCCGGATATCGGTCCGGTCGCCGACGCGCTCTCGGTTCGCGAGATGATCGAACAGACGCGCCAGGTCCACGTCTCACCCGCCGTCCGCCGCTACATCGTCGATCTCGTCGAGGGGACACGCCGTCACCCGGACGTGTACCTCGGGGCGAGCCCGCGGGCATCGATCATGTTGCTCCGTGCCTCGCGTGCCCTCGCCGCCGCCGAGGAGCGCGACTACGTGATCCCCGACGACGTGAAGTCGCTCGTGACACCGGTGCTCGCGCACCGCGTGATCGTGACGGCCGACGCCGTCATGGGCGGACGCAGCTCGCAGGCCGTGCTGCAGGACCTCGCCGCCGAGGTGGCGGTTCCCGTCACCGGGAACGCCTGACATGCCCTCGGGCCGAGGGGTCCTGGTCTTCGGGGCCGGGATCGCCCTGTGGGTGGCCGCCCGGATGCTCGGGTCGCCGACCCTGCACATGGTCTCGGTCGGGATCGTCCTGCTCCCGTTCGTCGCCGCCCTGTTCGCCCGCTGGAGCCGCCAGCGGCTGCGGATCCGGCGACGGCTCTCGGACACGCGCGTGCAACCGGGCCAGCGCGTGCACATCGAGCTCGAGATCGAGAACCAGTCCGCGGCTCAGACCTCCTTTCTCCTGGTGGAGGACCGCCTCCCCGCGCAGCTCGGCCGGTCGGCGCGGCTGGTGGTCGCTTCGCTTCCCCCTCGCGGGAGGCAACGGGTCCGCTACTCGATCGCGCCGCACCAGCGGGGGCGCTACGTCCTCGGGCCGCTCACCGCGGACCTGTCCGACCCGTTCGCACTCACGAAGCTGCGGGTCGAGTTCGACGAGCGTGACGAGCTCGTCGTCGCGCCGGAGGTCGAGCCGCTCGGGAGCGGACCGGACTCACCGTTCGGGATGACGAGCGGTCTGGCGCTGGCCAGGCACCTGTTCCGCACCGGCGACGAGTTCTACACGATGCGGGCCTACGTCGAGGGCGACGACCTGCGGCGGATCCACTGGCCGAGCGTTGCTCGCAGCGGCGAGCTGATGATCCGCCAGGACGAATCCACCCGGCGCTCGACCGCGGTCCTGTTCGTCGACACGCGGGACACGGTCGTCGGTCAGACCCACACACCCTGCTTCGAGAAGGTGATCTCGGCGGCGGCCTCGCTCGGGATCTTGCTGATCCGCTACGGGTTCTCCGTCAAGCTCGCGACCACGCAGATGCCGCCTCAACGCGTGGCGGAGGAGAGCCTGCTCGACGCGCTCGCGGGGATGACCCACCACTCGTCCCGAGCCCTGTCGACCGGACTCACGCGCCTGCGGATGGTCGCCGCCAGCGACTCGACCTTGGTCGTGGTCGGCGCTCCACCCGCCACGACCGAGCTCCCCTCGTGGCTCCGCGTGGGCGCGATGTTCGGCCCCAAGGTCGGCGTGTTCGTCCACGCGACCGAACCCGACACCCTTCCTCCCGATCGCCGGGCGCAGGTCGAGGGGCGCGCGTCGCAAGCCCGGATGTCCCTGTCGCGGACCGGCTGGGAGGTCGTGGTGCTCCCACCGTCGAGGAGATTGCGAGACGTATGGCACGTCGAGCGGACCCAACCCCTGGTCACCAGCGGCTCCTAGGGCTCGCCGCCGTCGCAGGGCTGTCGGTTGCGACGGCCCTCGCGTTCGGGCGCGTGTTCACCGGGCGCCAGGCCACGGTCGAGCTGGTGGCCGCGGCGCTCGCGTCCGTGGCGATCGCGACCCTGTTCGAACGCCGGGGGTTGCTGCTCGCGACGCTCGCGAGCCTCATCGGGCTCGCGCTCGCGATCACGTGGATCGTCCTGCCGCAGACGGCGTGGTACGGCCTCCCCTCGATCCGGACGCTCCGCGCGATCGGGCGCTCACTCGAATTCGTCGGGCAGCAGGCGCGCGTGCGCGTCGCGCCCACGCCCGCGTTGCCGCCGCTGATGCTCGCGGCGGTGACGGCGGTGTGGACCGCTGCGTTCTCGTCGCACGCGCTCGCGATCCGCGCCGGGAGCCCGCTCCTGGCCATCCTGCCGCCGATCGCGCTCGTGGGGTTCGCGGACACGGTGCTCGAGGACGGGGCCCGTCCCTTCTACGCGATCGTGCTGCTCGCCGCCGCGCTCGCGGTCGTGTTCGCGGACGGCGTGCGTCGGGTGCGCCAGTGGGGGCCGGTGTGGTCGGGTTCGAGGACGCGACGCCTCGGCACCTCGGTCCGGGGCTCGAGATCGGTCGCGTTCGCCGTGATCGCGGCGGCGGTGCTCGTCCCGGGTCTGCTCCCGGGGTTCCGCTCGGCACCGCTCGTGGACTTCGCGACCTCGGGCGACGAGGGCTCCGGCCTGGATCCGTTCATCGGGATCCACGCGCAGCTCACCGAAGACCGGCCGGTCCGCGACCTGTTCGAGGTCACGACCCCCGACCCCCAATACTGGCGGAGCTTCACCCTGGATGAGTTCGACGGCGAGGGGTGGCGCAGCAGCGACCCGGACGGATCCGAGAGCGGCCAGACCCTGACGGTCCCGACGGTCCTGCCCCAGCCGACGAGCTACGCGCCTCCCTCTGGCTTCGAGGATCAGCCCTACACCTTCACAGTGCTCACGGACTTCGACGCGTCGCACGGGCTCCCTATGGCCCAGACTCCCGAGCAGATCACGGGCGACCTGGGCGACCTCACCTGGGACCCGAGCCGTGGCCAGGCGCTCGTGGACGGCGGGCTCGACGCCGGGCTCGGGTACACGGTGCGTTCTCGCGTGGTCGTCCCCACCCCCGAGCAGCTTGGGCAGGTCAGCAACCTCACGTACCTGCAATACGGTCAGTGGACCCGCCTCCCCGGCGATGACGTCCTCGATCCACGCGTCAAGGAGATCGCGGAAGCCTGGACGGCCGGTGCCGACTCGGACTACGACAAGGTGCTGGCGATCCAGCGGCACTTCCACGGCAAAGGGTTCCACTACAGCACGGATGTGGACGTCGCCGACGACCCCGACGCCTTGCTCACGTTCCTCACGCAGACCAAGGCCGGCTTCTGCCAGCAGTTCGCCACGGCGATGGCGGTGCTGGTTCGCGAGCTCGGGCTGCCCGCTCGGGTGGCGGTCGGGTACCAACAAGGCACCCTCCAGGACGACGGCAAGTACCTGGTCCAGAGCGACGACGCCCACGCGTGGGTCGAGGTGTTCTTCGAGGGGTACGGCTGGCTCCAGTTCGAGCCCACCCCGGGGCACGGCACCCACCCGAACGCGGAGCCGGGCACCTACCTGAACCCCGTCGAGAGCTCCAACAACCCCGACGGCACGACCACCAACCCGGATGACCCGAACGGCCCGGGCGGAGGGGGCGGAGCCGGATGTGTCGCGGCCGCCGACCTCACCCCCGGGGAGCGCCAGGTCCGGTGCCAGGCGGAGGGGAGGCCCCAACGAGGGCCGGGCCAGTTCGTCCCGATCCCGTCGGCCGGGGCCACCACGCAGGACGGATCGGGATACTCGGTGCCGTACCGGTTGATCTTCCTCGGGTTGCTGATCGCGCTCGGAGTGCTCCTCATCGTCGTGCCGATCGCGAAGTCCGCGTGGCGCCGCCGGCTGTTGCGTCGCTCGCGCGAGCCGCGCGATCACGTCCTGGCCGCCTATCGGGTGTTCGACGGGGAGGCCGCAGACCTCGGGTTGGGCCGACGCGAGGGCGAGACGTTGGACGAGCATCGCGCGCGGCTCGCCGCAGCGATCGCGTTCAGCGACGGGCACCTCGGGCGACTGACGACCCAGGCTGCCCGGGCCGCGTACGCGCCGGACCCTCCGACCCCCGAGGAGGCCAGGGCGTCGGTGGATGACGCGCACCGGGCGATCAATGAGCTCCGCAAGGACGCGGGCATGATCCGCCGCATCGTCGGAACGTATCGGCCCGGCGTCTAGGGGACGTCAGCGGCCAGTCTGCGCTCGCGCGGCGGCCTCGCGGAGCGCCCGGACAAAGCGGTCGCGGTCCTCGCGGAACTGGCCGACCTTGCTCTCGACGCCGGTCGCGATCTCGTCGATCGCGACGAAGAAGGCCAGCTGGCCCTCCCGCAGCGCGTCGATGATCTCGCCGTTGCGGCGAGCGATCTTGAAGATGCTCACCCCGTCGGTGATGAGCTTGACCTCGGACAGGTGCCGGTCCAGCGCGGCGCGGCGGTTCAGGTAGTCCCAGGCCCGGCGCACACGCTGGAGCGACATCCCGTTGTCGAGCAGGGATTTGACGACCTTGAGCGCGACGAGGTCTCGGAACGAGTACAACCTGGGCACCCCCGGACGGCCTCCCGTTCCCTGGATGGAGGGGTTGACCAAGCCGATCTGGTCCCAATACCTGAGCTGACGCGCGGAGCACCCGGTGAACTTCGTCGCCTGATGTGCGGTGAATCCCTCCATAGGAACGAGCGCCCTCCGACGACGTCTCCCTCACGACACCAACGCGTTCCGCCGGCTCGTCGAGGGGAAGTCTCGACGTCGGTTCGACGGTCACGCCCCCGGGGAAGGTGAG
>DATEQE010000104.1:0-6234 GCA_035272825.1 Actinomycetota bacterium | reverse complement strand
CGAGTCGCTGCCGTGCACGAGGTTCTCGGTGATGATCAGTCCGTAATCGCCGCGGATCGTGCCGGGCGGCGCCGTCGCCGGATCCGTCGGACCCATCATCGTCCGCCAGACGTCGATCGCGCCCTCCCCCTCCAGGCGTGCAACCACGACCGGTCCCGAGGTGATGAAGCCGACGAGCTCTCCGAAGAACGGCTTGTCGCGGTGCTCCCCATAGTGCTCCTCGGCGAGCGCACGATCGATCGTCAACGAACGGATCTCGGCGACCCGCAGGCCCTTGTCCTCGGCCCGCCGGAGCACCTCCCCGACGAGGCCGCGACGAACGCCGTCGGGCTTGACGATGAGCAGCGTCGACTCCACCTGTGATCCTGGGGCCATCTCAGGAGTCCTCCAACAAAGCCCGACGAGCGTCCGCGACAGTGTACAGAGAGCCCGTCACCAGGATGAGGTCGCCGTCGGAGGCGGCTCGCGCCGCCGCCTCCAGCGCGTCGGGGACCGACGGGAAGGTTTCGGTGGCGATGTCGTGGACGGCCATCGCGTTCGCCACCTCGCGCGGCGGTCGGGCTCGAACGCTGTCGACCGCCGTCGCGTATCCGGCGTCGGCGAGCGGGGCGAGCGGGGCCACGATGCCCTCGAGATCCTTGTCGGCGAAGACGCCCAGCACGAGGTGCAGCCGATCCCACGTGAAGGTGTCGGGCAGGGCCTGGGCCAGCGCGCGGGCCGCCGTGGGATTGTGGGCGCCGTCCAAGACCACCAGCGGTCGCCGCGCCGCCACCTCCAGACGCCCGGGCGAAGTGGCCGCGCCGAGCGCGAGCCGGACGGCGTCGGGGTCCAGGGCGCGCTCCAGCAGTGCCTCGACCGCGACGACCGCGGCGGCCGCGCTGTGCGCCGCGTGCTCCCCGTAGATCGGCAGGAGGATGTCGTCGTACGTCGCGTGCAGACCCCGGATCGCGAGGGCCTGTCCCCCGACCGCCGGCGTGAGGTCGGCGGCCTCCCAGTCGCGCCCCTCGAGCAGGAGCGTGGCGATCTGCTCCTCGCACCGTCGCTCGATCACCCCGAGCGCCTCGTCCGTCTGCTCGCGCGCCACCGCGACCTTGCCCTGCTTGATGATGCCGGCCTTCTCCCCCGCCACCTCCGCGATCGTCGAGCCGAGCTGCGGGTGGTCGAGCCCGATCGGGCAGAGCACCGCCACGTCGCCGGAGACCAGGTTGGTCGCGTCCCACGTTCCCCCCATCCCGACCTCGAAGACGCCGAGCCCGACGGGAGCGTCGGCGAAGGAGAGGTAGGCGAGCGCCGTGAGCGCCTCGAAGTACGTGACGGGGCCGACCTGCTCGTCGACGGTGCGCAGGTACGCGAGCAGATGCTCGAACTCCTCGCCGAACGTCTCCCCGGCCATCGGGTCGCCGCAGATCTCGAACCGCTCGGTCACCGACTCGAGGTGGGGCGAGGTGAACAGGCCGGTCGTCAGGCCGTGGGCACACGCGATCGAGGCGGCCAGACGGGCGGTGGTCGTCTTGCCGTTCGTCCCGGTCACGTGAATCGTCGGGTAGGTCAGCTGCGGCTCCGCGAGCAGGGTGGCGAGCGCCCGCATCCGGTCCAGGTCGGGCTCGGGCATGTGCTCGGGCTGGCGACGCTCCAGCTCGGCGACCGCGTCGGCGAACCGCACGGTTCAGTCCTTCGGCGCCAGGTCGACCTCGACCGAGGGGTCGGTCGCCTCGACGTACTCGAACGAACGGACCTTGCCGGCCTCGGCGATGTCCCGCTCCACCCCACGCAGGATCTTCAGGCGCTCGGATGTCTCGCGGATGACGACGCGGTCCGCGTCCGTCCGGAGCGAACGCTTCGCGAGCGCCTTCGTCTTGCGGATCTCTCCGAGCGTCCAGGCGGCCGCCTCGTACTCGGCGGGGTCGGAACTCGCGGCCTCGAGCTTCTTCGGGTCCGGCCATTCCGCGCGGTGGATCGAGCCCTCGCGCCACCACGACCAGACCTCCTCGGTCACGTACGGCAGGAACGGCGCGAACAGCCGCAGGAGGACCGAGAGCGCGAGCCGCAACGCGCCGATCGCGGACCCTGCCGCATCCGATCCGAACGACCCGTACGCGCGCCCCTTGACGAGCTCGAGGTAGTCGTCGGTGAAGCCCCAGAAGAACCGTTCGATCAGATCGAGTGCGCGGGCGTGCTCGTAGTCCTCGAGGGCGGCCGTCGCCTGGTCGATCACGCTGGCGAGCTGGACCAGCATCGAGCGGTCGAGCCCCTCGCTGATCGCGCCCTCCTCGCGTTCGAGCGTCAGCACGAAGCGGGACGCGTTCAGGATCTTGATCGCCAGGCGGCGGCCCACCTTGATCTGCTGCTCGTCGAACGCGGCGTCGATGCCCAGGCGGGCGCTCGCCGACCAGTACCGGACGGCGTCGGCGCCGTGTTGCTCCAGGTGCTCCGTCGGCGTGACGACGTTGCCCTTGGACTTGGACATCTTCTTGCGCTCGGGGTCGAGGACGAACCCGCTGATCGCGGCGTCGGTCCAAGGCAACACACCGTGCTCGAGGTGCGACTTGAGCACGGTGTAGAACAGCCAGGTGCGGATGATCTCGTGCGCCTGCGGTCGCAGGTCCATCGGGAACACTCGCGCGAACAGGTCATTGTCCTCGACCCACCCGCTCGCGATCTGCGGAGTCAGCGACGACGTGGCCCACGTGTCCATGACGTCCGGGTCGCCCACGAAGCCGCCCGGCTTGCCGCGCTGGTCTTGCGTGAACCCGTCCGGGACGTCCGACGAGGGGTCGACGGGAAGGCGATCCTCGTCCGCGACGAGCAGGTGCTCGTGGTCGGGGTTCCCATCCTCGTCGAGGCGGTACCAGACCGGGAACGGCACGCCGAAGAACCGCTGGCGGCTGAGGCTCCAGTCGCCGTTCAGCCCCTCGACCCACGACGCGTAGCGCGCGCCCATGTACGCGGGGTGCCAGCGGAGCTGGCGGCCGCGCTCGAGCAGCTCCTCGCGGAACTCGAGCGTCCTGACGAACCACTGCCGACTCGAGACCACCTCGAGCGGCCGCTCCCCTCGCTCGTAGAACTTCACCGCATGCCTGACGGGCTTGGGTTCGCCGATCAGGTGCCCCGACTCGGCCAGCATCCCGGCGATCCGGGTTCGGGCCTTCTTCGTGGAGAGCCCCTCGAGCTCGGCCTGGGCGCGGACCGCCTCCTGCGGGTTCGCGATCCCCCATCCGGACTCGCCCCATCGGGGCGGCGCGATCGTCCCGTCTCGCTGCACGATCACGCGCGTGGGCAGCTTCAGCTCGCGCCACCAGGTGACGTCGGTGATGTCGCCGAACGTGCAGATCATCGCGATCCCGGTCCCCTTGTCGGGTTCGGCCAGCTCGTGGCCGACGATCGGGATCTCGGCGCCGAACAGCGGCGTGACCGCGTTCGTGCCCACCAGCGCCCGGTAGCGCTCGTCCTCGGGATTCACGACCAGAGCCACGCACGCGGGGATCAGCTCAGGGCGCGACGTCTCGACCTCGACCGAGCCAGGGCCGTCGGCCAGGTCGAACCGGATCCGGTGGTAGGCACCGTCGATCTCCCGGTCCTCGATCTCGGCCTGCGCGAGCGCGGTCTGGTAGTCGACGTCCCACATCGTGGGCGCCTCGGACTGGTACGCGAGCCCGCGCTGGAGCAGCCGGACGAACGAGCGCTGGGACGCCGTGCGCGAACGCTCGTCGATCGTCGTGTACGTGTAGTTCCAGTCGACCGACAGGCCCGACAGCCGGAACAGTGCCTCGAACGCCTTCTCGTCCTCGGCCGTCAGCCGCTCGCAGAGCTCGATGAAGTTCGGGCGCGACACCGCGACCAGGTCGCCATCGGGCCGGTCCAGGGCGTCCAGATCGAAGTTCGGGTCATAGGGAAGCGTCGGATCGCACCGGACGCCGAAGTAGTTCTGCACCCGTCGCTCGGTGGCCAGACCGTTGTCGTCCCAGCCGATCGGATAGAAGACGGTCTTGCCCTGCATACGTTGGAACCGGGCGATCACGTCCGTGTGTGTGTACGAGAACACGTGGCCGATGTGCAGGCTGCCGCTCGCCGTGGGCGGCGGCGTGTCGATCGCGAACACGTCCTCGCGGGGCTTGGTCCGGTCGAAGCGGTAGGTGCCGGCCGCCTCCCACCACTCGTCCCACCGGTCCTCGAGCCCGTCGATCGTCGGCTTCTCGGGCACGTTCATGCGCGGGAGTCTAAGCGATGCCCGCATCGCCTCCGGTCGCCCGGCGGGCCGCGCACCGACGCGTTCGGCGTCCGTACCCGGTCGTAGACTCGCGGCCGTGAAGACCTGCGCCGCATGCGGGGCCGAGAACCTTGACGGCGCCCGCTTCTGTTCGTCGTGCGGGTCGTCGCTCGTCCCGTCGTGTCCCACCTGCGGGACCGAGGTGCCGCCCGGCGCCCGCTTCTGTCCCGCGTGCGGGTCGGTGCTCGAACCGCTCGAACCGGTCCCGCCGGGCCAGGAACGTCGGCTGGTCACGATCCTGTTCGCCGACGTGACGAGCTCAACGAGTCTGGGCGAGCGCCTGGACCCCGAGCGGCTCCAGGAAGTGCTCGCGACCTACTTCGGGGCGATGCGCGAGGAGATCGAGGCCGAGGGCGGGACGGTGGAGAAGTTCATCGGCGACGCCGTGATGGCGGCGTTCGGCGTGCCGGCGGCGCACGAGGACGATCCGTCGAGGGCCCTCCGGGCGGCGCTCCGAATGCGCGAGCGCCTGGCCGAGGTCAACGCGGATCTGAACCGCCGCTTCGGCGTGACGCTAGAGATCCGGACGGGCGTGAACACGGGCGAGGTCCTGGCCGCCACGAACCCTCGGCCGGGCGACCCGATGGTGACGGGCGACGCGGTGAACGTCGCCGCCCGCCTCGAACAGACCGCCGACCCGGGCGGGATCGTCGTGGCCGAACGCACCGCGCGCGCGACCCGGGGCTTCCGGTTCCGCGAGCTCGGCGAGCAGGAGCTCCGCGGCAAGGGGCAGCCGGTCGCCGCCGTCCTGCTCGAGGAGCGGAAACCCGATGTGCCCGAGCGCGGCGTCCCGGGGCTTCGCGCCCCGATGGTCGGACGCGACCGTGAGCTCGAGCTCCTCCGCAGCCTCTACCAGCGCTCCGCCGAGGAGGGCCAGCCGAACCTGGTGACGATCTACGGGGACCCGGGCGTCGGCAAGAGCCGGCTCGTCGCCGAGTTCGTCGGGTGGGCAGAGGGGCTCGATCCGGCGCCGACGATCGTGCGGGGGCGATGCCTGCCCTACGGCGACGGGGTGACGTATTGGCCGCTCGCCGAGATCCTGAAGGGGCTCGCGAGCATCCGCGACACCGATCCGACGGAGGTCGCCCTGGAGCGGATCCAACGGCTCGGTCGCGACCTGATCACGACGGACGTCGCTGCGCACCCGGAGAAGGCGACCGCCGCGCTCGCCTACAGCGTCGGCGTCGAGGACCCGGCGTTCTCGTTCGGATCTATGGAGCCGCGCGAGGTCAGCCTCAAGCTCCACGCCGCGTGGCGCTCGCTGTTCTCGGCCCTCGCGAGCCGGGCTCCGGTCATCGCGGTGATCGACGACATCCACTGGGCGGACCAGGTGCTGCTCGACCTGCTGGAGGAGCTCGCCGACCGCGTCGTCGGGCCGGCGTTCTTCGTGAGTCCGGCACGACCCGAGTTGACCGAGCGCCGCCCGGGATGGGGCGGCGGCAAGCGGAACGTCTCGTCTGTCGGCCTGGACCCGCTCACCGCGATCGAGTCGGACCGGCTCGTCGGCCTGCTGCTGTCGGTCGCGGACCTGCCGGGCTCGGTGCACGAACGGATCCTCGAACGCGCCGAGGGCAACCCGTTCTTCCTCGAGGAGATCGTCCGGCACCTGATCGACGAGGGCGTGATCGTGCGCGAAGGGAACCGCTGGCGCGCGTCCGCGATGATCGCCGAGGTCCAGATCCCGGACACGGTCCAGGCCGTACTCGCGGCCAGGATCGACCTGCTCGACCCGGTGGAGAAGCGCGCCCTGCAGCGCGCGGCGGTCGTGGGTCGCGTGTTCTGGCCCGGACCGGTCGGGCGGCTGCTGAACGGTGACCGAGACCGACTGCGGTCCACGCTCGATCGCCTGGAGGAGCGGGACCTGGTCCTGTCGCGGCTCTCCTCGTCGATCGCGGGCGAGCCGGAGTTCATCTTCAAACACATCCTCACGCGCGAAGTGGCGTACGAGAGCCTGCCCCGGCGCGAGC
>DATEQE010000103.1:0-3396 GCA_035272825.1 Actinomycetota bacterium | reverse complement strand
CTTCGCGAGCGCGTCGGGGTCCTGGAAGTGCGTCGTCGCCTCGACGATCGCTCGCGCGCGCGGCGCCGGGTCCTCGGACTTGAAGATCCCCGATCCGACGAACACCCCGTCGACCCCGAGCTGCATCATCAGGGCGGCGTCCGCGGGCGTCGCGAGCCCTCCCGCGGCGAAGTTCACCACGGGCAGCGTGCCGGTCTGCGAGACGATCCGGACCAGGTCGACCGGGGCACCGAGGTCCTTGGCGGCCGCGACGAGCTGTTCGGGTCGGAGGCTTTGGAGCCAGCCGATCTCGCGGAGCATCGTCCGCTGGTGGCGGACGGCCTCGACGACGTTGCCCGTGCCCGGTTCGCCCTTCGTGCGGATCATCGCCGCTCCCTCCGCGATCCGTCGGAGCGCCTCCCCGAGGTTGCGCGCGCCGCACACGAACGGGACCGTGAACGCCCACTTGTCGATGTGGTGCTCCTCGTCGGCCGGCGTGAGCACCTCGGACTCGTCGACGTAGTCGACGCCGAGCGCCTGGAGGATCTGTGCCTCGACGAAGTGGCCGATCCGGGCCTTCGCCATCACCGGGACGGAGACCGCGTTCATGATCTCCTCGACCTTGGTGGCGTCGGCCATGCGCGCGACCCCGCCCTCGGCCCGGATGTCGGCCGGCACGCGTTCGAGTGCCATCACGGCGCACGCGCCTGCGTCCTCGGCGATCTTGGCCTGGTCGGCGGTGGTGACGTCCATGATGACGCCGCCCTTGAGCATCTCGGCCAGGCCGGACTTCACTCGGAAGGTGCCGGTCTCCCGTTCCACCGGGGGTCCTCCTCAGGACGTGTTGTCGACGCCTTGAGTGTACCGCCGGGCACGGGCCGGCCAGCAGGTGAGCCCGCCGGTCAGCGCCGCTCGACGCCGACCGCGACCCAGCTGGGGAGGAGCTCGACCCACGTGCGTCCGGGCGCGAGCGCGATCTCGGTCCCGTCCTTGGTGACGAACGTCGTCACGTCGTGGAGCGACTCGCGCTCCCAGCGGCCGCGGATCACGGTGCCGTCGCGCAGGACGTACGCCTTGCCCGAACCCGTCAGGTCGACCTCTGGCGACGGGTTGCCTGCGGAGTCGAGGAAGTCGCTGTCGGTGACCGTGACGACCTGGATCACGACGTTGGTGGCCGAGACGCGCTCGTTGCCCTCGAGCACGTGGGGGACCTCGCCGTGCGAACGCAGCCACGCGCCCTTGCCGCCGTTCCAGTGCCAGTACACGTCGGACACGCCCGAGTACGGCAGGTGCGCCGAGCGGATCCGTTTCGCCGCGCCGTCCCAGGTTTCGGAGTACGTGAACAGCGGGTCGGGTGCCCCGTCCTTCGATCGCCCGGCCCGCCAGAGGGCGTCGGTCGTCGTGTAGAGGTTGTGCGGGGCCGCCCGTGACTCGTCCCGCGTGTACGCGCCGGCGGCCACGATGTAGTTCACATCGACGAGCCCGACCTTCGGCACCTCGAGTTTCACCACGTTGCGCCCGCCCGCGTAGCCGAACACCGCCGGCCCGAGCTGACGGAGGAAGTCCGGGTCGGTCGTCCGACCGCTGCGGACCGGCCCAACGCGATCCGAGTCACCGCACTGGAACACCGCGATGAACCGCGTGTACCCGCCCTCGACCGGTTCCTCGACGACCACATCGGCGTCGTTCAGCGCGGCCTGCGGTCGCGCCTCCGGCGCGTTCTCGATCTTGACGGCGAGCGCCGGGCGGTCCGGGACCTCGCTCCCGGGAACGGGCGCGCCGGTCAGCGGACAGGTGGCCTCGGGCGCACCCGCCTCGGGGTCTGCCAGGCCGACGCTCTGCAGCGTGTCGCGCACGAAGGCCGGCGCCTGCTGCGGGAACAGCCCGAAGTACGCGAGCGTGCCCCCGGCGACGACGGCGACCGTCGCTCCGGCGGCCACGAGCTTGCCGCGGCGAGTGAGGGTTCGGCGGCCACGGGGCGAGTTCGTGCGATGGCTTCCGGACATTCGGAACTCCCGGGGGGGTTCGCGGGCGTATGGGGGATGTCGCCGGCCCCGTTCCCGGGAGCCGGTCGTGACGAGCGGGGCCAGATGCTAACCGGCGTTCGGAGGCGTCTCAACGACCCGGACCGATCTCGTCGGGATCGTCACATCTCCTCGAGCCGGCGGATCCGCTCCTCGATCGGCGGGTGCGTACTGAACAGCTTCTCGAGCGGGCCCATGCCCTCGCCCTTGATGCGAGAAGGCTGGTTGAGCCACAGGTGCGCCGTGGCGTTGTTCGCCGAGCGCATCGGGATCCCGGACGCCGCCCCGATCTTGCGGAGCGCGCTCGCGAGCCCGGGCGGGTACCGCGTCAGCAGGGCCCCCTGCGCGTCGGCCAGGAACTCGCGTTGCCGGGAGACCGCAAGCCGGACGATCTGCCCGATGATCGGCGCGAGTACGAGCAGCACGAGCCCGATCGCGAAGATGATCGCCTCGACGCCGCCGCCGCTCCGGTCTCCGCCGCGGCGGCCGCGGACGCCGCCCCACCACCACGACCGCATGAAGAACTCGCTGATCAGCACCACCGCGCCGACGAGCGTCGCCACGACCGTCCCCACCAAGATGTCGCGGTCGACGACGTGCGAGAGCTCGTGCCCGATCACGCCCTCGAGCTCGACGCGGTTCATCGTGGCGAGCAGCCCCTCGGTGACGGCGACCGACGAGTGCTCCGGGTTGCGGCCGGTCGCGAAGGCGTTCGGCGCCTGCTCGGGGATGAGGTAGACCCTCGGCTTTGGGATCCCGGCCGCGATCGAGAGCCCCTCGACGATGTTGTGCAGGCGCGGTTGCTCCTGCGGCGTGACCTCGCGCGCGCGGGTCGAGGCCAGGACGAGTCGGTCGCCGCCGAAGAACGAGCCGAGCGACAGGACGACCGCGAGCGCCACGGCCCCGACCAGCCCGTAGATGCCGCTCCCGTACCAGAGCCCGAGGACGTACCCAACGGCGCCGAGCAGCACGATCGCGCCGAAGATGAGCAGCACGGTCTTGCGCTTGTTCGCCGCGATCTGCTCGTACACGGACTACCTGGGGAACTCGACCTGGGACGGCGCGCGGACCGGATCCTCGATGTCGAAGAACTCCCGCGGTCCGAACCCGAACGCCTTGGCGACGACGGTCGAGGGGAACGAGCCGATCAGCGTGTTCAGGAGCATCACCTGGTCGTTGTAGAACTGCCGTGCGAACGCGATCTTCGATTCGGTCCCGGTGAGCTCCTCCTGCAAGGCCAGGAAGTTCTGGTTGGCCTTGAGCTCGGGGTAGTTCTCCGCGACCGCGAACAGCTGCCGGATCCCCCTCGTGATCTGGTTCTCGGCCTGAGCCTGGTCCGGGACCGCGTTCGCGTCGATTGCCCGGGACCGCGCCTCGGTGACGTGCTCGAACA
>DATEQE010000102.1:0-2892 GCA_035272825.1 Actinomycetota bacterium | reverse complement strand
CATCGGCCTGTACGACGCGCTGACGGCGAAAGATAGCGTGCTCGATGCCGCGGCCGAGGAGCTCGCCCCGACCTTCGCGGCCTCGGCCCAGCAGGTGCGGACGGTGCTTGACCAGGCGATCGACGCCGGCCAGCTCAGCGTCTCGATCAGCATCGGCCTGTACGTCGTGATCGGCGGCGGTGTCGTGGCCCTGGCCGGTGGGATCCTCGGTCTGCGCGGTTCGGGCGAGCCCGCGGTTCCCGGTCAGATCGCCGCGCCCGCCACCCCGGCGACCACGATCGGCGGTCCGGACGTGCCGCCTGCTCCGATGCCTCCGTCGGCCTCGCCACCCGACCCCGGCGCTTAGCGTCGATGCCGGGTCGAGCCGTCCTCGCGGGGGCGCTAGCGCTCGCGGGCGGTGTGCTGGCGGTCGTCGGTTCCTTCCTCTCCTGGGCCGACGTCTCCGCGGGACCGTTCACCGAGCAGGCGAAGGGCATCGACGGCTGGGAGGGCAAGGCGGCGATCGTCGCCGGTGTGGTGATGGTCGCCGCCGGGGTCCGCGTCCTGACCGGATCCCACCAGGCGATGGCTCGTCTGCGGCCGAGCGCCGCGATCGGCGGTCTCGTGGCGGTCGGCGTCGGTCTCTACACCGCCGTCACGATCCGGGACCAGCTCGTCGAGGCAGCTGCGACGGAGCTCCCCAGGGCCGAGGTCGAACGCGCGTTGGACAGCGGCCTGCTCGAGCTCACGATCGGGATCGGCCTCTACCTGGTCATCGCCGGAGGCGTCCAGGGCATCGTCGCGGCGCTGGTCGCGCTCCGCTCCCGGGACGAGCCGGCCGCCTCGTCCGGGGCCGGCCTCCGCGGCTGGTCGAGCCTCGGTGAGGGGGCTCACGGGAACCCACCGACCCCGCCCGCGATCCCCGACATGCCCGCGCCGCCATCGGGCAGCGCTCCGAACGAGGGCGGCGAGCCGCAGCGATGAACTCCCGGGAGCATCGGATCGATACGCGAGACCGCCGCGTGGTCGACGTCACCGACCTGGTCGAGGCGTTCTGCTCGTCGGCCGCGCGGGACGGGCTCGTCAACATCTTCGTGCCGCACGCGACCGCGGGCGTCGCGCTCATGGAGACCGGGTCGGGCTCCGAGGCCGACCTCGAGGAGTTCCTCGAACGCATCCTGCCCCGCGATGATCGCTACCGGCACCGGCACGGCTCGGCCGGTCACGGCGGCGACCACCTCCTGCCCGTCGTCGTGGCTCCCTCGCTGTCGATCCCGGTGGACGCGGGCCGGCTCGCGCTCGGCACCTGGCAGCGAGTCGTGGTGGTCGACCCGAACCGCGAGAACGACCAGCGCCGCCTGCGGCTCACCTTCGTACCCGGATGACCACGGTGCGCCAACGTCGGTCCTACAGGTAGAGGCCCGGCTGCCGCTCCTTGCCGTTCGGCGAGGACGACACCGCCTGCACGTCGCGCTCGCGGAGCAGGAGGCAGTCCCGCCCGTCGAGCTCGACCTCGAGACCCGCCTGCGGCAGGTACAGGATCCGATCTCCCGCCTTCGCCGCGCGGACGTCCGGTCCGACCAGGAGCACCTCGCCCCACTCGCATCGCTTGGGGGCCGGCGCGGCGGTCGCCGGGATCAGCAACCCGCTCCTGGACGTCCGTTCGCCGCTGTCCGGGTTCTCCACGACGATCCGGTCGCCGGTCAGACGGATGTCCTCGGTCTTGGCCGAGGGGGTCCGTTTCTTGCGGGGCTTCGAGGTGCGGGCCTTCGGGGATCTCGCGGCCTCGGGCATGGCAGCGATTGTAGCCAGGACGACGCGAGTGGCAGGCGGCCGAGCATCGCTGCGGGTACGATGCTCGCCCGATGAAGGCGAGTGAAGTCCTCACCGATGCCGTCGCGAGGCTCGAGGCGTCCACGGCGATCGATCATTGGCAGCGCGATCGCGAGGAGATCGAGGCGGACGAGCTGCTCGCCTACGCGCTCGGCGTCGACCGAGTCGCCCCGAACGACGAGGTCCCACCGAACGTCCGCCGACGCTTCGACCGGATGATCGCCCGTCGGGCGTCGGGCGAGCCCGTGCAGCTCATCACGGGACGGGCGGTCTTTCGAGGGCTGCAGATCGCGGCGCGGCCTGGGGTGTTCGTGCCACGGGACTCGACCGAGTACCTCGCGGAGCAGGCGGTGCGGAGGCTCCGCGGGCGCCGTCGCCCGGTCGCCGTCGACCTCGCGACCGGTGGCGGGACCGTGGCCCTGGCGATCGCGAACGAGGTGCCGGGGGTCCGGGTGTTCGGCACCGACATCTCGCTCACCGCCGTCCGGGTTGCCAGGGAGAACGCCGAGCTGCTCCGCCTGCGAGCGACGTTCGCGAAGGGCGACCTGTTCGGTGGCCTGCCGAGCGACCTTCAGGGCCGGGTGGACGTGATCACGTTGCATCCGCCGTACGTCGCTCGCGACGAACTGCACGAGCTCCCCGAGGAGATCCGGCGCTTCGAGCCCGTGCATACGCTCACCGACCGCAGCCCGGACGGACTCGGGCTCGTCAGGCGGACCGTGTCCGAGGGTCCGCGGTGGCTGAAGTCGGGGGCTGGTTGCTGGTCGAGGTGAGCCCCGACCGTGCGAGATCCGCCGCGTCCGTGTTGCGACGGAGCGGTTTCGGGGACGTGCGGAGCACGACGGATCGCGGGTTCAAGGTCACGCGCGTGCTCGTCGGCCGTTGGCGCGGATGAGCGACGTCCAACGCATCCCCTACGGAGCATGGCCGTCGCCGATCACGGCGGATCGCGCCGCGGCGGCGTCGGTAGGGCTGAGCGAGACGCGCGCGTTCGGCGACGCGACGACGTGGCTCGAGCGTCGGCCGCAGGAACGGGGCCGTTCCGTCGTCGTGCGTTCGGGTCCCGGCGCGGAACCGGTC
>DATEQE010000101.1:0-5310 GCA_035272825.1 Actinomycetota bacterium | reverse complement strand
CGGCGTGGGGTACGCGCTGCCCATCAAGGTTCGGGTGACGGTGGAGTCGAGCCCGCGCTCGATCCCGTCGTCGAGCTTGCGCCGGTGGAACGCGAGGAAGTCCGAACACTGCTTGCCTTCGACGTCGATGATCTGGATGAACTCGCCCGCCTTGACCTCGTAGCTCCGCGCCGTCGAGCGGTCGATCCGGAAGTCCAGACGGGGTTCGGCCAGCGGGGGCGGGAGCTCGACCTCCTGGATCGCGCGCGGCCGCGCGCGGTGGACTTCGACGACGAGGTCGCTGGGCGGGGGAGCGCCGTCGATCACGCGTCCCGCGGGGGCGGCCACGATCAGGACGATCTCGCGGTCGGTGCGGAACGACTGCTCGGCGCCGGGCCTGGACGCGGTGTCGAACAGCCGCACCGCCGCCGTCTGCGTCGGGTCGAGCCCGCGTCCGGCGAGATCCTGGACCACGTCCCGCGAACCCCCGGCGCTCGACGATACGAGCGACCGAAGGACGGTCGCCGGCGCGTCCGCGCTGGCCCCGATCGCGTCCGCGGCGTCCGAGCCGTCGGGCGTGAGCGCCGTGAGCTCGGCCACCTGGCCCCCGTCGACGTCGATCACCGTGAACCGGTCCTCGGGCGCGAGCGCGAGCACGGTCGCGCCGCCTGGCCGGACCCAGTACTGCTCGAACGTCGGATCGGCCGGGCGGAAGCCTCCGGCGAGGACCTTCGAGGGGCCGCTGCCCACCTGCATCGCGCGCCTAGCCCTTCTGCGCCGGTTCCTTCGGCTCCTGCTCGGTGGCCTCGGACATCAGCTGTTCGGCGAGCTCGCGCTTGCCGGCCGCATCGAGCTTCTTCACCTCGTTCTCGACGGCCCGACGGTTGTACGACTGGTTCCAGTAGTCGAGCGACTCGAACCCCAGGAGCACCGCCTTGCCCACGAACTGGCGGAGCACCTCGTTCGTCGGCCCCATCACCCAGCCGGCCTTGGCATCGCGCAGGTAGCGCTCGAGCTCCATGTCCCGCTTGTAGCCGGACCCTCCGCACGCGTGCAGCATCTTGTCGACCACGTGGGCCACGTTCTTGGCCGCCTCGAACTTGATCTGCCACGCCCAGTGCAGATAGTTGCCCCGGGCGAGCGATCCCGGCTTGGGGTTCTTCGTGTTGCCGTCGGTCTCGCGGTCCATCGCCTGGGCGACCGAGAGCACGAACAGGCGGGAGGCGTTCGTGTCCATCAGCGACTCGCCCACGTAGTCCTGGATCGTCGGGTAGTCGGCGACGCGCAGGCCCACGTCAACATGCTTCTTGCGGGTGGTGTGCCGCCTGGCGATGTCGATCGCCCCCAGCGCGAGCCCGTTCCACACGGAGGAGGAGCCGATCAGGAACCAGGGGTCGACAGACTCGTCGTTTGAGTTCGCGCCGTCGCCCTCGGGTCCGACCAGCTGGGTCGCCGGGATCTCGACGTTCGGCACCTCGAGCGGCCCGGACTGGTTCCCCCGCAGCCCGAGGGCGTCCCACAGCGACGGCTGCGACTGCACCTGGTCACCGTCGACCACGAACACCGACAGGTCGTCATACCCGGAGAAGTCGGGGCTCGTGGTCTGGACGACGTAGAAGTCGGCGAACCCCGCCGAGGTCGTCCACGACGCCTTCTTCCGAACCTTGTACCCGCCGTTGGAGCGCTCGGCGCCCGAGGAGACCGGATACCAGAAGTGCGAACCGGTCTCGGGGTCCGAGTAGGAGAGCGTCCCGATCTTGCCGGAGTTCAGTGGGCGGATGTACTTGTCGACGAGCTCGGGCGTCTGGCGCAGCATGATCGCGTTCACGGCGCCGATGTGCATCACGTAGCACATCGCGGTCGAGGCGCAGCCGTACCGCGCGATCGTCTCGCACACCATCGAGTACGCGACGTGGTCCTCGCCCAGGCCCCCGTACTCCTCGGGCACGGTGAGGGCGAGGAACCCGTGCTCGCCGAGGAGCTCGAGGTTGCGGCGCGGGAACATCAGCTCGTCGTCGAACCGCTTGGCGTTGGCGCGGAGCTCCTTCTCGCAGAGCTCGATCAGGGTCGCGCGGAGCTCCTTCTGCCGGTCGGTGTAGACCCAGTCCGGATCCCAGTCGTACCCGAGGCCCCAGAAGGGCTCCGAACCCCACATCTTCTCCGACATCCTCTCCTCCAGTGCGTGGCGCGCGGCGGGGGTCACATCCTAGTTTCGAAGGCTCGGGACGGGCAACGCAAGCGTGCCCGCGACGCGCGGCGGGGGCGGCCGAAGGCCGCCCCCACCGGATACGAGTTCGCTCGGAACCCTAGGCGAGCGACTCCTCGCGGAGCAGCGCCATTTGCTCATCGTTCGGCATCGTCGGCACGTCGCGGTCGCGGAACGTGATCTTGGCCTTGTCCTGGACGACCCGCCGGTAGAAGTAGAGCAGCACCGACGCGACGAGGACGCCCAGCCCCAGGTAGAGCGGCAGCCCGGTGAACTCGTAGAAGCCGAGGTACGCGGCCAGGTCCTGGTCGTAGATGCCGTACAGGACGAGGACGAGGTTGAACAGGGCGAGGATGCCCGCGATCGGCAGCCACGCGCCCCCCATCTTGATCGGTCGCGGCCACTCGGGCCGATCTCGCCGCAGGAGCAGGAACCCCGAAAGCGCCAGCACGTGACAGAACACGTACCCGATGTTGGAGATGTACAGGATCACGAAGTTGTTCGCGCCGAGAAGGAGCAGGAGGCCGATGTTCAACACCATGTCGAGCGTCATGCCGCGCGCGGGCACGTGGAAGCGGTTCAGGTGGTAGAACCACTTGATCGTCATGTCGTCGCGGGCGATCCCGTACAGGGCGCGGCCTCCGTCCGCCGTGGCCGTGTTCATCGCCAGGATCAGGCTCGCGATCAGGCAGACCACCGCGAAGCCGCCCACCACATCCCCGGCGATCTCCTTGAGGGCCGCCACGTAGAAGCTGCCGTAGTCGCCGGTCGAACCGACCACGCCTCCCAGGCCGAGGGGCAGGAAGATGTATACGAACAACGAGAACGCCGCGGCGCTCTTCAGTGCCTTGGCCGTGTCCCGCTTCGTGTCGAGGTATTCGGGTGCGAAGCTCGCGCAGACCTCGATCCCGTAGGCGGACCAGCACATGATGAACAGCCACATCAACGCGATCGAGAGGTCGCTGAAGCCGAGGGACGCGTCGCCGGCGTTGTGGACGTACTCCAGGTTCGAGCTGGACCAGTCGCCGGTGAAGTACGGCATCACGATGAAGATGAACAGCGGGACCATCAGCAACGCCCCCGTCACGTAGCCGACGGCGAGCGACGGTTTGACGCCGAGCACGTTGAACGCCCACACCGCGAGGATCACGAAGATCGCGAGGAGCTGCGCGAGCCCGAAGTCGGCGAACCCCAGGTTGAAGTACGCGTCGCCCGTGCCGTCGCCCGACTTGGGGAACCACTCCGCGACGATGAGCGCTCCCACGATGTTGCCGACGAACGAGAGGACGACCGACCATCCGATCCAGTACCCGAACGCGGCGATCGGCCCGAAGAGACTGAAACGCGACCGCCAGCCCTCGTGCGCGTAGAGCGCGATCCCACCGGGCTTGTCGGGGAACATGGCGGCCGTCTCGGAGTAGATGAAGTTCTGGAGCAGCCCGACCGTCGCGGAGATGCCCCACAGCAGGACCGATCCCCAGACGCCGATCGTGGCGAGCGTGAAGCCGAGCGTTCCAAGGAGGAACGCCGGCTGGCAGAGCGCGATGACGAACCCGTCGTACCAGTGCAGGGTCTTGAGGAGCTGACGTTCCTCGATGACGGCCTCAGCCACGGCGATCCCCCTCCCAAAGCATCCGGTCGAACGCCAGCGAGGGGTATAGCACTTTGGGTTCGGGCGTTCAAAACGGTCCGATGTGCCCGAGGGATACAATCCCGCACGATGCGTGGCGCCCCCATCACGATCCGCTGCGACTGCGGCGAAGTGGAGCGGGTCCCGTACGGGCAGCGGTGGGTGTGTCACGACTGCGGGCGCCGGTGGAACACCGAGCAGATCCCGGCCGAGGAGTACTGGGGGATCATGCGGGAGATGCGGAACTACCGTCTCCAGGTCGTCGGGGTGTCGCTGGCGTTCGGCGTCGGGGCGGCGATCGTCCTGGCGAACATGAACGTCCAGCGCGTCCTGCCGATCATCCTCGCGCTGATGGCGTTCTGGTTCCTGGTCTACATGCCGCGTTGGCGCCAGAAGGTCCGGCGCCGGGCCCGGAACCTCCCGCATTGGCAGCTGCACCCGGAGTGAGCCGATGGGCGTCGACATCAGGGATCGCGGAACGGACGTCTCGACGGGACGAGGTGCCCCCGGGCGGCCGGTGCTGCTCGCGACGATGGGCGTCCCCCTGGACGAGGAGGCGTCGGTGTTCGCGGTCGACACCGCCGTCGAGTCCGGGCAGCGTCTCGTGATGGCCAACGTGACGGCTCTCGAGCCGCTACGCATGTCGATCACCCTGGGCTACGACTCCCTGCCGGAGCTCACGCCGGAGGTCTCGGCGTCGCTGCGTCGTTCGGCCGAGCTCGCGCGCTCGCTCGGCGTCAACGTCGAGCGGCTGCGGGTCCGGAGTCCTCGACCGGTGCAGGCGCTCCTTGAACTGGTGGCCGACGTCCGTCCCGGGCTGTTCGTGTTCGGCCCCGACCGCAAAGCCCTCCGTGAGCGGCGCTACCGCAAGGCGCTCGGGGCGGTGCGGGATCGGGTTACGTGCCTCGTCTGGGTTCCGAACGACGCGGCCGGGCGACCGTGACCTTCCTCATCGTCTGTCCTCACTGCGGGCCGCGGGAGGCGCTCGAGTTCTCGTACGGCGGCGAACGCACGCGCCGAGCCGGCCCCGACGCATCGGATCGCGACCTGGCGGGCTACCTGTTCTTCCGCGAGAACGTCAACGGCTGGCAGACCGAGTGGTGGCTCCACCGCGACGGGTGCCGGAGGTGGTTCCTGGCCGAACGGAACACCCGCACGAACGAGGTCCGGCGGACGTTTTGGCCGGGCGAGGGAACGGGCGGGTCGTCCGGCGAAGGCGAGCCCGTCGACGAGGCCTCGACCGCGTGACCGAACGGCTCCCCCGCCGCCCCGGCGAGGCCATCCGGCGCGATCGACCGATCACGTTCGAGCTCGACGGGAACAGGGTCGCCGCGTTCGAGGGGGACACGATCGGTTCGGCGCTGGCCGCGGCGGGGGTCGCGATCACCGGGCGGTCGTTCAAGTACCACCGCGCGCGCGGCCTGTTCTGCATGACCGGCGCGTGTCCCAACTGCCTGATGCAGGTCGACGGGATCCCGAACGTCCGCTCGTGCAC
>DATEQE010000100.1:0-9727 GCA_035272825.1 Actinomycetota bacterium | reverse complement strand
ACCCTTCGCGGCCTTCCCGGCGTGGTCTCAGTCAGCGCGGACTCCGAGATGCAGCCCCAGGACGCCACGTACGATCCGGGGACCGACGTCAACTCGATGAACGCCGTGACCCGGTACACGGGCGCGGTCGACTGGTGGAACACCGGCTACACCGGAGCCGGCGTCGATGTGGCCGTGATCGACACCGGCGTGTCTCCGGTCGAGGGCCTCGCAACGCCCGGCAAGATTCTCAACGGGCCGGACCTGTCGATCGAGTCCCAGGCGCCGAACCTCAGGTACCTCGACACCTTCGGCCACGGGACGTTCATGGCCGGACTCATCGCGGGGCACGATTCGGAGCTCACCGTTCCGTACGCGGACGCTCCGGCCTCGGCCTATAGGGGCATCGCCCCGGATGCGCGGATCGTCAGCGTCAAGGTCGGTACGGCAGACGGCGGCACCGACGTCTCCCAGGTAATCGCCGCCATCGATTGGGTCGTCCAGCACGCCCAGGACCCCGGTCTGAACATCCGGGTCCTGAACCTGTCCTACGGGACCAACAGCACGCAGTCGTACACCGTGGATCCACTTGCCTTCGCGGCCGAGCAGGCGTGGAAGCACGGCATCGTCGTCGTCGCGTCGGGCGGCAACAGCGGCTTCCAGCGCCACATGAACAACGCGCCGGCGCTCTCCAACCCCGCGTTCGATCCACTCCTGCTCGCCGTCGGTGCGTCGGACTCGCAGGGAACGGACACGCTCGCCGACGATCTCGTGCCGGCGTTCTCACCGTGGCCCAAGCGCGGAGCGACGAGGGGGGTCGACCTCGTCGCACCCGGTACCCATCTGCAGGGGCTGCGCGTGCCGAACTCGTACATCGACGCGAACCATCCCGAAGGGCTCCTCGGCGACCGGTACTTCCGGGGGAGCGGGACGTCGCAAGCAGCGGCGATCGTGTCGGGGGCGGCAGCGCTCGTGCTCCAGAAGTACCCGTCCGCGACCCCGGATCAGGTCAAGCAGTTGATCACGACCACCGCGTTTCCGATCAGCGGGAAGTCTCAGGCCATCGGCGGCGGTGAGCTCCAGCTCTCGGCCGCCGTGACCGCGCCGCTCCCGACGTTCACGCAGCTCTGGGCCCACTCGACGGGAGTCGGCTCGCTGGAGCTCGCCCGCGGCCAGGACCACATCTCGATGGACGGGATGGTGCTGGATGGCGAGCGGGACATCATGGGTTCGACGTTCAACGCTGCCGAGATGGCCTCGCTCGAGGCACAGGCGAAGTCCTGGTCGGGCGGCGACTGGAACGCCAAGAGCTGGAGCGGGGACGCTTGGAGCGGGGACTCCTGGAGCGCCAAGAGCTGGAGCGGGGACTCCTGGAGCGCCAAGAGCTGGTCCTCCTGCGTCTTCTCGAGCAGTGCTTGGGAGGCCAAGAGCTGGAGCGCCACGACCTGGAGTGGCGACTCTTGGAGTGGCGCCTCTTGGAGCGGTGACGTGTGGGCCACGGAATCCTGGAGCTGATCGAGTGAGATGAGCTCCTTCCGCGAGCTGCCGCCATCCGCCCGACGGGTCATTTTGGGCTACGTTGCACTGGGCGCGTTCGGAGTCCTCCTGCGGGTCCCGGAGATGCGGACCTGGTCCTGGGAGGACGTCGCCGCGACCGCGGGGCTGGCGCTCGCGGCGGCGCTGAGCGAGCAGTTCACGGTCGCGGTGAGGCACCGCACAGAGGTCGAGAACTTCTCGGTCACGGACGCGGTGTGGGTTCCGGCGCTCATCCTCGTGTCGCCGAGCGTCCTCACGCTCAGCGTGCTCCTCGGGAGCCTGGCGGGACATGCATACCGGCGCTGGGCCTGGTACAAGGTCGCCTTCAACGCGAGCCAGTTCGTCGTCGCCATCACCGTGGCGGAGTTCGTGTACCGGCTGTTCGATCCTCCGTCGTCGTTCAGCTTCATGACCTGCGTGGCGTGCGCCGTCGCCATGTCGTGCTATTTCGCCATCAATGAGATCTCGGTTGCGCTGATCATCTCGCGCGTAGAGGAGATCCCTCTCCGCGAGGTCGTGGTCCTCCCGGGGGGTCTAAACCTCCTTCATGCCGGGGGGAACCTCACGATCGGCATGCTCGCCGCCCTCGTGTGGCACGCGGGGCCGATGGGCCTCCCCCTGCTGATCGCACCCGTCGTCCTGTCCTTCTTCGCCTACCGAGGATGGCTGCAGAACAAGCGGGAAGAGGAGCAGCGACGGGAAGGTGACCGTATGCGGACCCTCTACGAGGCCGGAAGGGCCCTCGCCGGTCCGCTCGACGCGAACTTCGACTTCCAACCGTTCCTCGGGTTCGTCCAGCAACTCGTTGACGCGGCAGGGACCGAACTGGCCGTGCGGGACGAAGCGGGGCTGCGCGTCTACAACTCCGAGAGCGGTCTGTACTTGACCGTCCAGACCGAGATGGGTCCGGCGGACCCGACGGCGTACGTGAGCGCGCGCCCGGGGCTCGCCACGTACGTCGCCGCCGTCCGCGACGAGGCGAACGAGGTCGGGATCCTCGCCGTCCACCGCGCCACCGAGCTGTCTCCGTCGGAGTGCGTGCTGGTCGACTCGTTGGCTTCTCAGGTCTCCGCGAGGCAACGGAACCAGCAGCTCTTCGACGAGACGGTCGAGCAACGTGGCCACCTGGCGGACGTGGTCGGCAGCAGCTCGGACGGCATCTTCGTCGTCTCTGGAGCGGGCACGGTGCTCTCGTGGAACCCGGCGATGGAGAGGATCACGGGCTACCTCGCGGACGAGGTGGTCGGGCGTCGTTCCGGCGACGTTCTCCGGATCCCCGGTGGGCCCAGGGCGGATGGATCGCCCCCGACGGAGCTCGTGCTCGGGGTCGTGGAGCCCCAGGACGCGCTGATCCTGCGGCGCGACGGATCAGATCGGTGGATCCGCTACTCGAGCAGCACGATGCCCGAGCGACAGGGAAGCGGAACGAGTCAGGTCGTGACCGCTCGCGACGTGACGGCCGAGCTCGAGGCCGAACAGATGAAACGCGACTTCGTCGCCACCGTGTCCCATGAGCTCAGGACACCGCTCACGCCCCTCAAGGGCTTGCTCCAGTCGCTGAACAAGGGGCTGGTCGAGGACTCGCCTCAAGCCCGCCGCGAGTACCACGCGATCATGCTGCGCCAGGCCGAACGACTGGAGCGGCTCATTTCCGATCTCCTGGATGTCTCACGCTTCGATGCCGGGCACCTGACGATGGACACGGTTCCGGTGGAGCTCGGTGCGCTGTTGGAGCGCGAGATCGCGGACGCGAGCCAGTTGACGGCAGTCCGCGAGGTTCGGTTCGAGCGTCCGGATCGCTCGGTCTGGGTCATCGCCGACCAGCTCCGCCTCGGTCAGATCGTCACCAACCTGCTGTCGAATGCGTTCAAGTACTCGCCGGAGGGAGCCCCGGTGATCGTGGGGCTGACCGAGCTCGAGGACTTCGCCCTGGTCTCGGTGCAGGATTGGGGCGAGGGGATCGCGATCGACGACCAGGATCGCGTGTTCGAGCGCTTCTACCGCGCGGACAAAGGATTGACTCGGACCGCAGGCGGTTTCGGCCTGGGCCTGTTCATAGCCCGCCGTCTAGCTGAAGCGATGGGTGGGGGTCTGGTTCTGAGCTCGCGGCCGGGTGAAGGATCCACGTTCTCGGTCAGCGTGCCGCTCCTCATGGACGCGCCGCAGGCGGACGATCTGGGGGCCCAACCCCGTTCCTTGCGTGACACCGACACCGATCGACACGGACCAGATGCCGGTGAACAGATAGCCCAGGTGCTCACCCACGCCGATTCCCAGGTACTGGTGCAACGCTCGGAATAGCGTTGCCGCGGCCTTCAGGCGGTGGCTGGGCAAGTCCTCGACCGTGATCCAACCAGAAGGCCGCCACGGGGGTGGTGAACGAGAGCGCGGACGGGCGCCAACAGATTCTCGGGTAACGCGGCCGGGGCTAGGACGTTCGAACTCTCAGGCTCAGCAGTCCCGCCAACCGCCACCGAGCAACGCACGCGTGCGAGAAGGTCTTCCCAATCCTTGGGGAATCGAGTGCGATGATGATCAGGGTGTCTTGGGCAGTCGAGCGAAGCGCGAGATGCACCGATGCTAGGACGTGGTAGCCGGGCGAAGAGCGATCAGCACCGACCGTAGGTTGTATTCGTGATCTCTCCCTGCGATACGGGCTGGCCGTTCGTCTGCCTCACTTGTTCTAGCTCCTAAGAGACCTTCGCTTCCCCTGCTCGCTGAGATGGCGAGCACCTCCTGGAGACGACAACACCGAGATCTTCCGCCACGATCGGCGCCGCCACGAACCTGGGAACAGATGTTTCCAAAGTTGGTCGCGTCTGAAGCCAAAATATCCCGTCTGACCTGCTACGTTCCAGTCGCAGAGAAGTGCATGAAGTCGTTGTCGCCGCTCCAGTCCCCGCCCCACTCCCAGCCGATCGCGGCGAACGAACGGACCACGACGTCGCCCTCGTGGACCATGCCCTCCAGCTCGCGGCTGCGGACCGTGTAGGGCTCGGCGGCGCGGTTGCGGACGAACCCGTCGGTCGTGACGTACGGGTTCTGCAGGGGGTTGAGATCGATCGCCAACCCATAGGCGTGCTGCGAGAAGTCGTCGCCGGGACCGGTGGCGGTGACCACCGGCCGGCAGTTGAAGGAAGCGGTCACGCTCCGGTTGCTGTCGATCCGCCGATGCTGCGCGAACGCCTTGGGGTGGAACGGGGTCGAGAGCGAGACGCGCTTGATCGGGAAGCGCGCGTCGTAGAGCTGGTGGAAGACCCACAGGACGTCCTCGTCGACGGTGGCGTTCACGACCATGGGGCCGCGGACCAGGTTGCCGCCGAACCCCCAGTAGTTGAAGTGCAGGAGGCTGAGGCCGTCCAGGGGGACCGGGCATCCCGGGTGCCACGTCGTGCCGCGCATCTGGGCCGCGAGCGCCGCGGGGAGCGCGTCGATCTTGCCGTGGAACCCCGAGCGTTCGACTGGCTCCGTGCCAGCGGGGTCGGTCGACGGCTCGGCCTCGGGGGTGGGTGACGGAGACATCGCCGTCGACCCCGCAGCCTTCGGCGGTGCCGGCGGCCGATCCTCACTCCCCGACCCACCGCACGCGGCGAGCGTCGTCACCAGGGCCGCGGCGATGACGAGCCCTCGCGCCCGGCTCACGGCAGGAACTGCTCCTCGATCAGCACCACCCGGCCGTCCTCGATCGTGATCCAGTGGAGCGAGAGATTCCCGGTGTACGGGAAGCCGTCGATCTCCAGGTGCGGCGGCACCTCCGCCTACCGGCGGTCGCCAAGGCGCCGGCGCCGCTGGGTCGGGCGGCGGGCGCGGGACCGGTTGGGTGGGGTCGGTGGACACGAGACGACCGTTCTACCATCGGGTTTCCGGGTTCGGCGGGTCTTCTCGCCGTCGAACCTCGGATCACTCGAGCTCGCGCTCGAGCGTCCACGCGCCGTCGGGCTCGACCTTCGAGACCTCGATCGTCGTCCCGTCGAGCATCCGGAGCCGGTAGCGCGTCCTGCGCACGCCGTCGGTCTCCTCCAGGGATCGCCGCTCGACCTCGACGGTCTCCTCCACGCCGCCCCACACGACGGCCCGAGGTTCCTCCTCGGCGCGGGCGCCCTCGTAGAACCGGAGCGAGAGCTCGGGGATGCGCCCGATCCAGCGAGGCAGCACGGGGCTCCAGAGGATGAACACGACGCCCACGATCGCGACGGCCCACGCCTCGCCGAACGCGTTCAGCAGCGGGATCGCCAGGAACGCGGCGGCCACGCGTGACAGGTTGTACGCGACGTCGTACACGGCGAACACCCGCCCTCGGTAGCCGTCGGGGATCGCCTCCTGCACCATCGTGTCGACGGGGATCTTCTTCCACGCGAACGTCAGCCCGACGGCGAAGCTCGCGACCAGCACGCTCCACCCGGTGATGTAGGTCGCGACGGCGATCAGGACCACGCCACCGGCGAGGAACGCGCGCGCGACGATCCGTTCCTTCGGGTACCGCTCCTCGAGCTTGCCGACGGTGAGGATGCCGAGCAGCACCCCGAGCCCACCCGCCCCGATCAGGTTCGAGAACGACCCGACGCCCTCCTCGAAGCGGTCGCGGAACACGAACAGCGAGAGCACGAGGACGATGCCCTGTCCCACCTGGTCGAGCGTGATCGACGTGATCGGGCCGAGGGCTCGCGGCGTGCGCACGAGCAGGGTGATGCCGTCCGCGAACTCGCGCGCCACGCGCCGGAGCTCGTCGCGCACCGGCGCCTCGGGCACGTGGTGGGGGAGCAGCGGGCTCCTTATCCTCGTCGCGACCAGCGACGCCACGAGCCACTCGACGCCCGCGAGCGCGATCACGGGGGCGTCGCCGAAGAGGTCGGCCATCCACCCGCCGATGAACACGCCCAGGAGCAGGGCCACAGTGCCGCCGACCGTGGCCATCGAGTTCGCCATCAGCAGGTCCTCGGTCGGGACCAGGCGCGGGACGACCGCGACGGCGGTCGCCAGGTAGAAGCGGTTCACCGAGAGCACCCAGAGCGCGCCGCCGAAGAACAGCACCGGCGCGGCCTTCGGATCGAACAGCACCAGCCACATCGCGGCGACCCGCAGCAGCGGCGCGACGACCAGGATCTTCCGTCGGGACCACCGGTCGATGAACACCCCGGTGAACGGACCCAGGATCGAGAACGGCAATGAGACCACCAGCGTCGCGATCGCGAAGCCCAGGATCGTGTTCTGCTCCTCGGGGTTGAACACGATCGAGGAGATGAGCACCGCCTGGAACAGGCCGTCGCCCGACTGCGTGATCAGCCGGATCGCGAACAGCCCGCGGAAGTCGTCGCTCCGAAGTGCCTCGCGGGCGCGCTGCCGGGTCGACTTCACGCCGAGGATGGTAGGCGCACGGCCTCCGCTCGGCGGCTACCTCCGCAGGAACGGGACGATCGCGCCGAAGTCCTCGTCGCCCGATCCCGCTGCGATCGCCTCGTCGCATCGGGCGGCGGCCGCCTCGGTGACGGTGAGGTCGACGCCTCCGCGCTCGGCCTCGTCGAACACAAGCGCGAGATCCTTGCGCGCGAGCGCGAGTCGGAAGTAGGAGGACCGGTCCTCGCCTTTGAGCCGGGGCCGCCAGCGTTCGACGAGCGAGGCCAGCGGGCCGGCCTCCAGGCTCTGGAGCACGGCGTCGATCCCGAGACCCGCGCGGTCGGTGAGCGCCAGCAGCTCGCCGAGGGCCACCAGCGTCGCGGTCGACGCCGCGTTGTTCACGAGCTTCAACCACGCGCCCGAACCCGACGCCCCGAGGTAGATCGGCGTCCCTAGGATCGACAGGAGCTCGGTGTGGTGGTCGAACACCGCGTGATCCCCGCCCGCGAGGATCACGAGCTTCCCGCTCTCGACGGACGGGACGCTCCCGAGCACCGGGGCGTCGAGGACGGCGACCGGCGCGAGCCGCTTCACAACGGAGGCGATCTCGGTCGGACCGACCGTCGACATGTCGATGAGCGTTGCGCTCTCGGGGATCGCCGGTGCCGCGCCGTCGATGCCGAACAGGATCTGCTGGAGCGCCGGCGGGTCGGTGACCATCGTGACGACGACCTCGGCGTTTCGAACGGCGCCGGCGGCCGAGCCGGCCCGACGCGCGCCGGCGGCGACGAGCTCCTCGTCCCGCCCGGGTGTGCGGTTCCAGACGGAGAGTTCGTGGCCGGCGCCCAGCAACCGCTGCGCGATCGCCCTTCCCATCACGCCGAGCCCCAGTACCGCGATCGCCGTCATGCCGGCACCGCCGCGACGAGGTCGACCTCGATCATCGCGTCGGGGACGACGAGCGCGACGACCTGCACGGCCGTGCTCGCGGGCGGCTCGGGGGTCAGGTACTCGCTGCGGACCTCGCGCATGCCGGCCAGGTCGTCGAGGGTGCTGAGGTAGGTCCCGATCTTCACGACGTCGGCGAACGTCGCACCGTTCGCCTCCAGGATCGCCCGGAGGTTCTCGAAGACCTGCCGGGTCTGAGCCCTCAGGTCGCCCGACCCGACGAGCTTGCCCTCGAGATCGTTCGCGATCTGCCCCGAGATGTAGATCCACGTCGTGTCGTCGGTCTCGACACGCACGGCATGGGAATAGGTCCCGACGGGCTTGGCCACGGTGTCGGGGTTCGAACGGGTTGCTCGCATGCGCTCATCCTCCTTGTCGTGCTGAGAGGAGAGCCTACGAGGTGATCGTGCCCGGCTAAGCCTCCGCGGGCTCGATGTCGAAGAACGCCGTCCAGTCCGCGGCCTTGCTGGCGCCGTTACCCAGGATGAACTGCTCGACCATGTCGCGAGCGGCCTCGTCGCTGAACTGCACCGGCGGCGACTTCATGAAGTAGGCGCTCGGGCCGATCAGCGGGCCGGCGACGCCTCGGTCCAGCGCGAGCTTCGCGCAGCGGAGCGCGTCGATCACGATGCCGGCCGAGTTCGGGCTGTCCCACACTTCGAGCTTGAGCTCGACGTTCAGCGGCACGTCGCCGAAGGCCTGCCCCTCGAGCCGGATCTGCGCCCACTTGCGGTCCTCGAGCCACGGCACGTGGTCGCTGGGCCCTATGTGGATGTTCCGCTTGTCGAGCTTCTTACGCATCTGCGACTGGACCGACTGCGTCTTGGAGACCTTCTTGGAGGTCAGGCGCTCGCGCTCGAGCATGTTCATGAAGTCCATGTTGCCGCCGAAGTTCAGCTGGTAGGTCCTGTTGAGCTTGACGCCCCGGTCCTCGAACAGCTTGGTCAGCACCCGGTGCACGATCGTCGCGCCGACCTGGCTCTTGATGTCGTCGCCGACGATCGGCACCCCGGCCTCGACGAACTTCTGCGCCAAGGCCTTGTCCGAGGCGATGAACACCGGCAGGCAGTTGACGAACGCGACGTGCGCATCGAGCGCCGCCTGCGCGTAGTGCTTGGCCGCCTGCTCCGATCCCACCGGCAGGTACGACACGACCACGTCCGCCTGTACCTCGCGGAGCGCCTTCGCGACATCGACGGGCGGCAGCTCGGACTCGGCGATCGTCTCGCGGTAGTACCGGCCGAGGCCGTCGAACGTCGGGCCCCGCTGCACGGTCACGCCGGTCGGCGGAACCTCCGCGAAGCGGATCGTGTTGTTGGGCTCGGAGACGATGGCCTCCGCGAGGTCGGTCCCGACCTTCTTGGCGTCCACGTCGAACGCCGCGACGAGCTCGACGTCCCGGATGTGGTAGCCGCCGAGGTCGACGTGCATCAACCCCGGCACGGTGTTGGTCGGGTCCGCGTCCTTGTAGTACTCGAGCCCCTGGACGAGCGACGACGCGCAGTTGCCGGCGCCGACGATCGCGAGTCGAACCTTGCTCATGTTGCGCGCTCCTTTCTGCGAAGCGCGCGGCCGGTGCTCCGGCGCTTCGAGCCCCCTGGCGTCGTCTCGGTGGTGCGGCGCTCGGCGGTGATGAGGCCGTTCAGCCACGCGATGTCCTGCTCCGTGCTCTCGCGACCGTGCTGCATGAGCGACGTCGTGTACATGTCGCCGCTGGTGGTCGCGAGCGAGGTCCGGATCGTCGACAGGCGCTCCTCGAGGAAGGCTCGCCGGCGTTCGAGCAGTCGGATCCTGGTCTCGGGCGACAGGTACTTGAAGAAGGCCATCCGGACCCGGAAGCGGTTGTCCTCGCCCGAGGACTCCGGGCCCGACTCCTCGAGCAGCTCCCGGAACAGCGCCTCACCCGTGTCCGTGATGCGGTAGACGTTCT
>DATEQE010000099.1:0-4037 GCA_035272825.1 Actinomycetota bacterium | reverse complement strand
CACGGCGGCGGCTGCCGGGGTCCCGGAGGGCAGCGCCGAGGGACCCGGGGCCGCGACCGGCCTCGTGCTCGGAGCCGAGGGGTCGGTCGGCCTGACCTGGTGGGACGCCGACGCGGGCGTCAGGTTCGCGACCGGCGACCTTGGTTCGCTGGAGCCGGTCGACACGGGTACCTCGACGGTGGACGGGGCGTTCCCGTCGATCACCGTGAACGAGGACGGCTCGGTGACCTACCTCGCCTGGTACGCGACGACGGAGGCGGACCTGCTCGTCGGCGGGTACGGGGCGTTCGAGGACGTTCCGTTCGCCGAGCCCAGCCCCACGCCGACCGGCCCGATCACCCAGCCGTCGCCGTCGCCAGCGGAGTGCACCCCCGTTCGGGACGGCTTCGTCACGGTGGTCGCGCAGGGGATCGCGTTCACCGAGGGCGACTGCATCCAGGCAACCGCCGGCGGGTCGTTCACGATCGAGTTCGACAACCGCGACGAGGGCACGCAGCACAACATCGAGATCTTCGCCGGCGAAGAACCGACGGGCGACACCGTCTTCTCGGGCGATCTCGTGACCGGACCCAACCAGGTGGAGTTCGATGTCCCGGCCCTGGACGCCGGCACCCACGCGTTCAACTGCGTGGTCCACCCGACGACCATGATCGGCTCGGTCGAGGTCGCCGAGGGCGGGGGTGGGAGCCAGGGCGGCGGCGGTGGCCAGGGTGGTGGTGGTGGTCAGAGCGGCGGTGGCGGCCAGGGCGGCGGTGCCGCGACCGTGACCGTGACGGCCTCGGGCATCGCGTTCGACACCTCGACGATCGACCTGCCGGCGGACGAGGCAAGCACGATCCACTTCGTGAACAAGGACAACGCGACCCAGCACGACATCGCGATCTACCCGAGTGCCGACGACCTCGCGAACCCGCTGTTCCGAGGCGACCTGCTGACCGGGCCGGGGGAGACCGACTACGCGATCGAACCGCTCGAGGCGGGCGAGTACTACTTCCAATGTGACGTCCACCCGACCATGAACGGAACGGTGAGCGTCTCCTAAGGGCGCCGTGGGGCATCCAGGCGGGTTCCCGCAGGTTGCCGCGCTACGATGAGTCTGTGAGCTTCCAGCGACCCGATCCCACGTCGATCCCCGACGGCCCGGGCGCGTACCTGTTCCGAGACGACGACGGGCGGGTCGTCTACGCCGGCAAGGCCAGGTCCCTGCGCAAGCGGTTGGCCAACTACTGGGGACGGGACCTCCATCCCCGGACCGAGGCGATGGTGGCCGCCGCCGCCTCGGTCGAATGGATCATGGCCTCTACCGAGGTCGACGCGCTCCTGCTCGAGTACAACCTGATCCAGGAGCACCTGCCCCGCTTCAACGTCCGCTACCGGGATGACAAGTCCTATCCCTACCTCGCGTTGACCGTGGGGGAGCGCTGGCCGCGTGCCCAGGTCCTGCGGGGCGCCAAGCGCAAGAACGTCCGGTACTTCGGGCCATTCGGGCACGCCTATGCGATCCGCGAGACCCTCGATGCTCTCACACGCGTCTTCCCCGTCCGGACGTGCTCGAACTCCTTCTTCGACCAGCGCGCCCGGGCCCGCCGGCCGTGCCTGTACTACGACATCGGCCGCTGCTCCGGGCCGTGTGTCCCTGAGCAGACGGGGGTCACTGAGGAGTCGTATCGGGCCGACGTCGAGGCGCTCGGCGAGTTCCTGTCGGGTCACGAGCGCCCGATCATGGAGCGGCTCGAGCGCGAGATGGAGGAGGCAGCCCGGCGCCAGGAGTACGAGCTCGCGGCGAAGCACCGCGATCAGCTGACGGCGGCGCGCCGCGCGCTCGAGAGCCAGGAGATGGTGCTGTCGCAGCCCGAGGACCTCGACGTCGTTGGGCTCGCCGAGGACGACCTGGAGGCGGGGTTCCAGGTGTTCTTCGTCCGCCGTGGTCGCGTGATGGGCCGCAAGGGCTGGGTCGTCGACCGGGTCGAGGATCTCGACCGGCCCGGGCTCGTGGGTTCGTTCCTTCGCGAGCTCTACATGCAGCGGCAGGACGTGCCCCCGCGGATCCTGGTCCCCGAGCTCCCGACCGACGCCGACGTGCTCGGCGAGTGGCTCTCTTCCCGGCGGGAAGGGCCGGTGAGGTTCGCCGTCCCCGAGCGCGGGACCAAGCGCAAGCTGATGGAGACCGTGACGCAGAACGCGACCGATCAGTTCCGCCGGCACAAGCTTCGGCGGGCCTCGGACTTCGGCGCCCGCTCCCACGCGCTGGCGGAGCTGGGTCGGCGGCTCGAGCTCGAGCAGCCCCCGCTGCGGATCGAGTGCTACGACATCTCGAACCTCGGCCCGACCGACACGGTGGGCTCGATGGTCGTGTTCGAGGACGGCCTGCCCAAGCGGAGCGACTACCGGCGTTTCGAGATCAAGGGAGTGCCCGGACAGGACGATTTCGCAAGCATGGAAGAGATGCTCCGCCGCAGACTGGCGCGCCTGGCCAAGGACCGGGAGCCCGGCGAGCGCCGCCGCTTCGCCTACCCGCCGGCGCTGATCGTGGTCGACGGCGGCCGCGGGCAGCTCTCGAGCGCGACCAAGGCGCTCGCGGACGCCGATGTCCACATCCCGGCGATCGGGCTCGCGAAGCGGCTCGAGGAGGTCTACTTCCCCGACCGGCCCGACCCGCTCGTGATCCCGCGTGGCTCCGAGGCCCTCTTCGTGCTCCAACACCTGCGGGACGAGGCTCACCGGTTCGCCGTGACGTACCACCGCGAGAAGCGCGGGAGGCGCGCGCTGGCCTCGCCGCTCGACGACGTGGCCGGGGTGGGTCCGTCCCGGAAGAAAGCGCTGCTGAAGCGGTTCGGCTCGGTGGCGCGCATCTCGCGGGCGAGCGAGGGCGATATCGCCTCGACACCGGGGGTCGGCCCGGACCTCGCCAGAGCGATCCACGATCGACTCACGGGCCGCGAGCCGGCCGGGGGGAGGCGCAGCGCGTGACCGCCCAGCCTGAGCGCGCCGGCGGCGCCCCGAAACAGGGCGACGTGCCGAGCAAGGGGTCGACCGAGGAGCCGAGCAAGCTCTCGGATCGCCGGAAGCGGGCGGCGAAGCGAGCGGCCGTCGTCCCCGACCCGGCGAACCAGGGGTTCACGATCATCACCGGCCTCTCCGGCGCCGGCCGCTCGGAGGCGGCGCGGTGCCTCGAGGATCTCGGCTACTTCGTGGTGGACAACCTCCCGCCCGCGCTGCTGCCGAAGATGGCCGAGCTCGGGTCGCGCCCCGGCGGACCGGGCCGGGTGGCGATCGTGCTCGACGTCCGCGGCGGGGTGTTCTTCGGCGAGCTCTCGAAGGCGCTCCAGGAGCTCGCGGAGCTGAGCGTCCCCTCGCGGATCCTGTTCCTCGAGGCGTCCGACGGCGATCTGGTCAACCGCTACGAATCCACGCGCCGACGCCACCCGCTCGCCCCGGCGGATCGGGTGGTCGAGGGCATCCGCAAGGAACGGATGATGATGGAGGCCCTCCGCGGCGACGCGGACCTGATCATCGACACGTCGGGACTCACGCCGCACGAGCTCCGCGACCGAATGCGGGACGCGTTCTCCGACGCGCCCCCCGAGGAGAGCCTCCAGGTCAGCCTGGTGTCGTTCGGCTACAAGTACGGCGCCCCGCGCGACGCCGACCTCGTGATCGACTGCAGGTTCCTTCCGAACCCCCACTGGGTCGAGGAACTCCGGCCGCTCCCCGGAACCGACGACCGTGTCCGGACGTTCGTGCAGGGCCAGGCCACGTACCGGGAGTTCCTCCGCCGGCTCCGCGCGCTGCTCGGGTTCATGGTCCCGGGCTTCGTGGCCGAGGGGAAGGCCTACCTCACTGTTGGGATCGGCTGCACCGGCGGGCGGCACCGTTCGGTGGTCGTCGTCGAAGATCTCGCGAGCTTCTTCCGCGACAAGGGCCTCCCGGCATCGGTCGACCACCGCGACCTCGATCGCTGACGACGCCTCCCGACCCGAACGCCTCCCGGCTGACCACACAGGCGATTGGCTAGGATGGACCCCTACCCCTGGAGG
>DATEQE010000098.1:0-2078 GCA_035272825.1 Actinomycetota bacterium | reverse complement strand
AGCCGGCGAAGTTGCTCGACCCCACGTAGACGACCTTGCCCTGCTGCACGAGCGTCTCGAACGCCTGCCAGATCTCGTCCCATGTCGCCCCGCGGTACACGTGATGCATCTGGTAGACGTCGAGGTGGTCGGTCTGCAGCCGCCGAAGGCTGTCCTCGCACGCCGTGCGGATGTGCAGCGCCGAAAGCCGAGACTCGTTCGGCCACGAGCCCATCTCGCCGTAGACCTTGGTCGCCAGCACGACCTTGTCGCGCCGCCCGTTGCCCTTGGCGAACCAGTTCCCGACGATCGTCTCGGTTGCCCCGACGCCCTTGCGCTGCCCGTAGACGTTCGCGGTGTCGAAGAAGTTGATCCCGAGCTCGAGCGCCCGGTCCATGATCGCGTGGCTGTCGGTCTCGTTCGTCTGCGGCCCGAAGTTCATCGTGCCCAGGCAAAGCGGGCTCACCTTCAACCCGAGACGACCCAGGTGCCGGTACTTCATCCGCGTCCGAGTCTAGCCGGGCGCCGCGGATATCCGGGCGCCGCGAGCGGGATCCAGCGAGCCGTCGCGCTCGGGGTCGCGCGCCCCCGGCAAGAGCATGAACGCGATCGTCACCACCGCGCCGATCAGGCCGGCGCCGATCAGGGTCGCGTCCGCGCCGAACGCCGACGCGAGCGGACCCACCACCGCGAAGCTGAGCGGCACGCCTCCGATCGAGATCAGCCAGTCCAGGCTCGAGACGCGTCCGAGGAGGTGGCCGGGCACGAGCCGTTGCAGGAGCGTGAACCAGATCACGACGAGCGCGGTGATGCAGCTCTCGGAGACGAACGCGACGCACATCGCCTGCCAAACGGCGGAGACCAGCCCGAACCCGGCCGTCATCAACATCCCCACCGCCCACGTCAGGTACAGGACGGTCATGGCGCGCCGGGGGAGCCGCCCACGCTGCCCCATCGCGAGCGCCACGGTGACCGACCCCAGGCCGCCCGCGCCGAACACCAACCCGAGGTCCGCCGCCGAACCCCCGAGGTCGTTGCGCACCACGTAGGGCACGAGGACCTCCCACGGCCCCCACACGGCCAGGAGGCTCACCAGGCCCGTCACCATCCCTACCCAGAGCCAGGTCGTCCGCCGCACGTAACGGAGCCCCTCCTTCAGGTCGGCCCACGGCGACGTGCGTTCGTCTTCGTCTCGGGCCCGCGGCCGCGTCCGCATCAGCCCCACCATCACCGCCGAGAACGCGAAGGTGGCCGCGTCGGCGACGAACGCCCATCCGGTGCCGAAGCTCGCGACGAGCGCCCCACCGACGAGCGGCCCGATCAGGGTCCACGCGATCGGCCGGACGAACTGCCCGAGCGAGTTCGCCTCGACGAGCAGATCCTTGGGGACGACCTGCGGCACGATCGAGGAGAACGCCGGCCCGAACAACGCCTGACCCACCCCGTAGACCACCACCAGCGAGATCAACGAGGTCATCGTGAGCGTGCCGCCGATCGACATGATCCCGATCGTCGCGATCGCGATCCCGCGGATCACGTCGCCCGCGATCATCAGGAGCCGCCGATCGACCCGGTCGGACAGGACGCCGGTGATCAGCAGCAGGACCACCTGCGGCAGGCTCCACGCGATCCCGACGGCGGCGAGCGCCGAGGGAGAGTTCGAAAGGTCGTACGTCTGCCAGGCGATCGCGATGATGTACACGCCGTCGCCGATGAACGAGACGGTCAGCCCGATCCACAGGAAGGCGAAGTCCCGCACCCGCAGCGGCCGCAGGATGCCGACCCGGTCCACGAGCCCGCTGACCCGACCCATCGCCCGAGCATACGGACCGGCGACGACCGCCACGATGTGCGAGCATCCGGCGTCGTGAGCGAGTGGGTCGTCCTGCTACACGTCGCCGTGGCGTTCTGGTTCGTTGCCATGCTTCTCGGACGCAACGTCACGATGGCCAGGGCGAGGTCGGCCAACGACCTCTCCACCCTCGTGGAGCTCGTCGACCTGAGCGGCCGCTTCGAACGCCTGATGGTGATCCCGGGGTCGTTCGCGGTGTTGGTGGCGGGGTTGCTCGCGGCGTGGTCGGAGGGTCAGCCGCTCGCGG
>DATEQE010000097.1:0-7139 GCA_035272825.1 Actinomycetota bacterium | reverse complement strand
CCTGGACGAGGACCGACTGCCCGTTCTTCAGCGCGTGCTCGATCCGGGGCGGCGCGCCCTCCAGGTCCTCGGGCGACCAGTTCACCTCACCGGCGTACAGGACGGCGTTGCGACCGCGTCCAACATCGACGAACGCCGCCTCCATCCCCGGAAGGACGTTCTGAACCCGGCCGAGGTACACGTTGCCGACCATCGACCTGGCCCCCGCACGGGTGACGTAGTGTTGCACGAGCTCGCGCTCCTCGAGCACGGCGATCTGATCGCGCTCCCCATGCTGCGTGATGACCATCACCTTGTCGGTGACCCGAGGGACGACCGGCATCGACTCGCGCCGGCGTCGCACCGTCGTTCGTCCCTGCCGTTGTCGCCGGAGGCGGGTCGGCGCCGAACGCTCGCTCTCCTTCTCCGCCGTCTTCGGTTCGGCTCTGGCTTTCTTCGGCCGGTCGGATTTCCTGCGCGTGGTCGTCTTCGCGGCCGAGCCCCTCGTCGAAGGCTCGGGGGGCCGCTCGTCCCCGTTCACGTCCGTGGCCTCGGCGGTCTCGCCCACAGGCTTGGCCTTGCTCCGGCCCCGTCCGCCGCGCGAGCGGCGTCGGCGCGCCCCGGTGGTCGCTGCCGTCGATCCCTCGGCCTGACCGTCGACCGGCTCGGTCGCGGGCTCGGTCTCGGTGGCCGAGGTTGCCTCCGCGGTCGCCGTCCCGCTCGCAGCGGCCCCCGATCCGCTTCCGCTGCGTCCGCGTCCACGGCCACGTGACCGGCGACGCGTGCCGGCGGGACGCGGACCCGTCGATGCACGCTCGACCTCGCCGGGCTGGGCATCGAGGTCGACCTCCGGCTGCTCGTCCCTCGTCGGTCGCTCGGCCCGGCGGGAACCGCCTCGGCCTCGCGCAGGGGCGGCGTCGCCGTCGGACGAGGACGGGGGCGACGTCGTCACGCCGCCGTCCTCTGCCGTCGCCCCGGCCCCGGCGCTCGATCCCGAGCGCCCGCGTCCGCCGCGGCCTCGACCGCCGCGCCGCCGGCGCCTGCGGACACCCGAACCGGGCGCGGGCGAGCCTCCACCGCCGGTACCGGTCGCCGTCGAGCCGCCGTCGGTGGAACCCGAGGCCTCGCTCGGCTGGGCGATCTCCGTCCTGGAGACCGCCGAACCGCGATCGTCGTTCATCGTCGCTCCCTTCGTTTGGGGAGGGGCGACGGCGGTGCTCGCCGAGCGGACGGGATCGGTCGCGCCAGAACGCCCGTTGGGGCGTCGGGTCGGGACGCGCGGGCCGGGCGGCCTCGCCTCGTCGGTTGGACGCACTGCCGTGGGGACGTCATCCCCCCGACCTTGCGGCGCTTCGTTGCGCACGCGGAAAGCCCCGTTCTCGGCGGGCTCTTCCGGCCGCGGCCTTCCGGGTTCGGTCCCGGGGCCGGCGTGGCCGGCGCCTCGCCTCTCCTTACCTCGCCGGTTCCTCGCGGCCCCATGACCGCAACCCGGCGGGCAAACCTGGTTCCAAGGATACCGGACGCCGATGGTGCCGGACCGCATCCGAGGCGGGAAGCCTCGGGCGTGGCCAGACCGCCGTGCAGCCTGGACTAGGTAGTTCAACCTACCCATGGTGTCGGTTCCTGCGTTCTTGGAAACCCACGCTCGCCGGATGGCGCCGGACCGAACCCCGCCCGACACTTCCGCACATGGAACCGGCGGTCCTTCCCCGCCCGGTCGGGCACAGTCGGCCGATCCGGGTCCTCGTCGTCGACGACAACGCCGGGTTCCGCGAATCCCTCCTGTCCCTCCTCGAGGCCGGCAACCTGCAGGTGGTGGGCGAGGCGGGCTCGGGCGCGGAGGCCCTCGGGCTCGTGCGTTCGCTCACACCCGACGTGGTCCTGATGGACGTCCGGATGCCCACGATGGACGGCATCGAGGCCACGCGCCTGCTCAAGGCGGACTTCCCCGACCTCGGGGTCGTCGCGCTATCGGGCCACGAGGATCAGGAGATCGTCCGCGGCATGCTCGTCGCCGGGGCCTCGGGCTACGTCCTGAAGGACTCCGACGGCGACGAGATCCTGACCGCCGTCAGCCGCGCCGCCGAGGGAGGTGCACTCCTGTCCTCCCAGGTGACCCCGCGCGTGATCGAGGAGCTCACCGAGGCGCTCGAGCGCGAGCGGCGCCGGATCCGGGAGCTCGAAGCCGCGCAGGCCGCGCTCGTGGAGCGCTCGGCCCGGCGCCAACAGCTCGTCGCCCGGCTCTCGCACGAGCTCCGGACCCCGGTAACCGTGATCCTCGGGGTCGCCCAGACGCTCGCCGAGGTCGTGGCCTCGCCCGAGCAGGAGGAGGAGCTCCTCGCGCGGCTTGTCACCAGGGCTCGCGACCTCGCGCAGCTCGTCGAACGATTCGAACTCGCGATCGACGCGGGGCTGACCGAACGGGTGGACGTCGGCGAGGTCGCCCGGGACGTGGCCGCGCGCGACGAACGCGTCACCGTCACCACGGCGGAGGGGCTGCCGCCCGCGAACCTGAACCGCGGCGTCGCCGGCCGCATCCTGGAGGAGCTCGTGGACAACGCGCTCCGCTTCTCGAGCGCCGAGACCGGGGTGGAGGTCGCGATCGCGGCCGGCACGGCCGCGATCGAGGTCCGGGTGGTGGACGAGGGACCGGGGATCGACCCCCGCGAGCACGAACGGGTCTTCGGGCCGCTCGAGCAGCTCGAGGAGCTGAACGTTCGGATCCACCAAGGGGTCGGCATGGGGCTCGCGCTCGCGCGCACCGCCGCCCGCGCGATGGGCGGCGACGTCGTGATCGAGTCGTCGAGCGCCGCCGGAACCACGTTCCTGTGGACGATCGCCCTGACGAGCTGACCCTGGCTCAGGCGAACCGGCGCATGTGCACGTTCAGCAGCAGGCCGACCGAGGCGAGGTTCAGGAGCAGCGAGCTCCCGCCGTAGGAGACGAACGGCAGCGGGATCCCCGTGATCGGCATGATCCCGACGTTCATCCCGACGTTGACGAACATCTGCAGTGCGAACATCGAGGCGATCCCGGCCGCGAGGTACGTGCCGAACGGGTCCCGAGAGAGCAACGCGACGCGGAACGCGCGCCAGAGCAGGATCCCGTATAGGCCGAGCAGGACGAGGGCGCCCGCGAAGCCGAACTCCTCGCCGATGACCGTGAAGACGAAGTCGGTGTGCTGCTCGGGGACGAAGTCGAGGTTCGTCTGCGATCCCTTCCCGAAGCCGACACCGGTCAGCCCGCCGGACCCGATCGCGATCTCGGCCTGCTCGCGGTTGTGGAGCGCGTCCGCGCTCACGCTCGCGGGGTCGAGGAACGCCTGGAGACGCTCGATCTGATACTCGCGCACGAGCCCCACCTGGAAGCCCGCGACGATCAGCACGACCGCCGTGAGCGCCAGCACCGCGAGGTAGCGGGCTCGAGCCCCCGCGACCACGAGCATCCCGACCAAGATCGCCGCGAAGACGATCGAGGACCCGAGGTCGGGCTGCAGGAACACGAGGAACGCGGGGATCACTGCCAACCCGGCCGTTCGGAACACGTCCTCCAGTGTGAGGTCGCCGCGCAGCTCGGACAGGAAGGCCGCGAGCATCGCGATCAGGGCGAGCTTGGCGACCTCGGAGGGTGCGAGCTGGAAGCCGAAGAGCTCGAACCACCGCTGCGCGCCCTTGACGCTCGTCCCGAGCGGCGTCCGGACGAGCACGAGCAGCACGATGGAGGACACATAGATCATCCCGGCGTAGACCTTCAGGAGCCGGTAGTCGAAGCTCAGCGCCAGCATCAGCACGACCGCGCCCACCGCGAGGAACGTGAGCTGGCGTTTCACGAACCGGCCCGGGTCCAGGTGCACCGCCGCGAGCGACTGATGGGTGGCCGAGTAGATCGCGAACAGACCGATCACCGCGAGCCCGATCGCCGCCGCCAGCAGGATCGGGTCGATGTGTCGGAAGGCGTGCCGCTCCGCCGCCACCACGCGACCGGTCGCGAGCTCCATCAGTCGGTCCCCGCGACCTCGGTGAAGTGGGAGAAATCGAGGCCATACAGGCCCTCGATGATGTGCCGGGCGATCGGCGCGGCCGTCGTGGCGCCGTGACCGCCCTGCTCGACCAGCACCACCACGACGTGCTCGCGCCCCCCGGCCGCGGTCATCGCCGCGAACCACGAGTAGTCCTGCCTGGGCGGGACCTCCGCCGTCCCGGTCTTGCCCGCCACCCAGACCTCGCCGAACGGGAACCCGGCGAACGCGCTGGCGGCGGTCCCGCTGCCCGTCATCGTGCCGGTGAGCGCGTCCCGCACGTAGCCCAGGTACCTCTCGTCGATCCGAACGTGCTTGCGGCAGTTCTGCCGGTATCGGCGCACGATCGTGTCGTCCGGCGCGACGACGCGGTCAAGGACGTGCGGGACGCATTCCTTGCCGTCGTTCTCGAGCGCGCCGTAGGCGGTGGCGAGCTGCAGCGGCGTGACGAGGGTGTCCCCCTGGCCGATCGTCATCAGGATGAAGTCGCCGGGGAACCACTCCCCCTCCGGGAACGACCCGGGGTACTGCTCGTGGATCGACTGCTTCCACCGGGCGTTGGGGACCCGCCCGTCCTGTTCGTAGGGGAGATCGACCCGCGTCTGGGCGCCGAACCCGAAGCTCCCGAGGTCGTGCTGCAACGGTTCGTGCGAGATGACGCCGTGGGCCGCCTCGTCGTCGTTCACGTAGAACATGTCCCAGTAGCGGTACCCCATCGGGTAGAAGACCGTGTCGCAGGACCTCGCGAGCGCCGTCGAGAGGTTCATGTAGCCGAGGTCCGCGGTGGTCCAGTTGTTGAACACGTACTGCATCGCCTCGGGGTCGCTCTCGTCGAACGGCGCGGTCCAGCTCGGCGGGCAGCCGTAGGAGCGACCCGTCGTCACGATGTCCCGCTGCAGAGCGGAGGCCGCCACGAACGGCTTGTAGGTCGAGCCCGGCGGGTACTGACCCTGGATCGCGCGATTCACCAGGGGGAAGCTGTGTCCCGCGCCGAACCGGCGGTCGTACTCATTCTGCGAGAAGCCGCGCGTGAACAGCGCGGGGTCGAACGTCGGGTAGGAGGCCATGGCCTCGATCGCGCCGGTCTGCGGGTCAAGCACGATCGCTGCCCCGCCGTTCGCCTTCAGGTAGCCGCTGTCGGACTCCACGATCGTGCGGGCGTACTCGATCCCCGCCTTCAGCGACTGCTCCGCGAGCTCTTGCGTTCCGGCGTCCAGCGTGAGCCACACGTCGTCGCCGGCGACGGGCCGCTGGCTGCCGATCAGGCCGAGGTTCTCCCCGGTCGAGTTGACCCGGTACTTGACGAGGCCACGCGTGCCGGCGAGGTAGCGCTCGTAGATGCCTTCGATTCCCGAGACGCCGATCACGTCCCCCGGCGAGTAGTCGGCGAATCCCGGATCCTTGAGCTTGTCCTGCGAGATCTGGCCGAGGTACCCGAGGACGTGGGCGGCCGCGGAGCCCAAGGGGTATCTGCGCACCGGCTCGGAGAGCACGTCGACGCCGGGAAAGTCCACCGTGTGCTCCTCGATGTAGTACGCGACGCGCTTGGGCACGTCGGTGGCAACCGGGATCGGGCTGAAGATGTAGTAGCGAGGATCGTCCAGCCGCGCCCCGAGCTCGTCAGCGGGGATGTCGAGGAGCTCGGACAGGTCGAGCAGAACGCGCTCGGTCTGGTCCCCAAGCTCCTGCCGGTTGATCGTGATCACCACGCTCCCGCGGTTCTGGACCAGGAGCGTGCCGTTCGCGTCCTTGATCACCCCGCGGGGAGCCGGCACCTCGATCAGACGCACGGCGTTGTCCTTGGCCTCCGACTTGTACTGCTCTGCGGCGAGCACCTGCAGGAACCAGAGCCGCGTCGTGAGTGTCGCGAACATCGCGAGCACGAGCACGGCCAGGACCTTCACGCGCAGGCCCATGCGGGGCTCGGTCACGCGCTCACCGCTCTCTTCACCATCGGGCGACGCGACGCGATCGCGACCCCTCGGCGGCCCGGCGCAGCAACGGGAACACGAGCGGGGTCAGGATCGCGTTGTAGAGCGCCGAGAGCAGCGCCACGCGGAACAGGTAGAGCCAGCCGACGCTCAGCTGGCCGAGCAGGAAGGACACGATCCCGTAGAACACGACGCCGGCGAACGTGCCGCCGGCCACGAGCAGGACCGGGAGCACCGGGGATGGGCTCACGATGTACTGCCGAGCCATCCCGATCGCGTAGCCCAGCAGCGTGAGCGTGAGCGCCGTGATCCCCTTCGGCGCGTCCATCAGGAAGTCCTGCGCCATGCCGCCGGCGAACCCGGTGATCGCGCCCGACGAGGGTCCCTCCAAAACCGCGAAGCAGATCGTGAGCAGGTACATCAGCTCGGGCTTGGCGCCGAGCAGGTTGACCTCGGAGAAGACCGTGGTCTGGAGGATCAGCGCGGTCAGGATGACCGCCGAGAGCAGGAGCACGCGCCGCACGGATGACGACCCTACCCTCGCGCGTCACGGGACAGCACCACGAGCACGAGGGACAGCGAGGAGAAGTCGACCGCGGGCCGGACCGTGAGGAGCTTCTCGGTGGCCGAGTCCTCGTCCAGCACCCGCGAGACCGTCCCGATGAGGATGTTCGGTGGGTACAGGCTCTCGGCCACGCCGGCGATCCGATAGCCGGCGGTGACGACGTGCTCGTCGGGGACGACATCGACGGTCGGGTCCACCAGGCTCATCTGGAGGTCGGAGGGGCCGGACCCCGAGAGCAACCCGGTCTGGCGCGAGACGTCGAGCCGCCCGGCGACCGACGAGTCCGGGTCGATGATCAGCTGCACGACCGACGAGCTCGTGCCGGCGCGCACCACGTGCCCGACCAGCCCGGCGCTCGAGACCACCGGCATGCCCACCGTGATGCCGACGCCCGAGCCTTTGTCGATCGTGATCGTCCACTCGAAATTCGAGACGCCGTTCGCGATCACCTGGGCGGCCGTCGTCTCGATCCGGTTCCCCAGGCTCTCCTCCAAGCCGAACAACGCCTCCAGCTCGGCGAGCCTGGCCTGGTCGGCTCTGCCCTCGGCGAGCTGGGTCTCGAGCGCGTCGACGCGTTGGCGCAGGACGTCTCGTTCGTGACGGATCGAGGGGAGCCGGAACAGCGTCGAGAAGAAGTTCCCGATCG
>DATEQE010000096.1:0-3218 GCA_035272825.1 Actinomycetota bacterium | reverse complement strand
CGAGGATCTCGGAGTCGCCGGCGGAGCCCGGCCTCGCGTTGAACACGGACACGTAGAGCTCGGCGGCCTCCTCGGCCTGGTCGTCGAACCACAGGAACGGGGTGATCTTCGGCATCTCGGTCCTCCTCGTGTCTTCGTGCTGCGGTCGGCCGTACTCGGACTCAGAACTCGGGCGGCGCGTCGGCGATCTGCCGTACCTCGATCGGGCCCTCGATGAACGTGACGATCCGCGAGGCGATCTCGAGCGCCCGCCCCTCGGGCACGTCGACGATCCAGTACCCGGCGAGCGACTCCTTGGCCTCCGCGAAGGGTCCGTCGGTCACGACCGGGGCACCGCTCTCGAAGCGGACGGTCTTGGCCTGAGTCGGGTCGACGAGCCCCTGCCCGTCGACGTACTCGCCGGCGTCCCGGAGCTCGTGGTCGAGGTCCTGCATGAACCCGATCATCGACCTGATCCACTCCAAAGACCGGGTCTCCATCATCGTGGCCTGGTCCCCGAACATCATGATCAGGTACTTCATCCCGTCACTCCCTTCGTTGGTGCCCGTGGTGGGCGCCTCACGACTGGGTCGGAGCCGCCGAGCGGTTTTCGACACCCGACCCGAGGGAAACCCTAGGCGACGGGCAAGCCTCGAACCGTCGCCGGCACGGCGGGTGCCAGGAGGCCGCCGCGGGAAGGCGTGATCCCTCGCCTACGGCCCAAGCCCGATCGCCAGCGCGGTGAGAGCGACGTAGATCGCGAGCCCACCGGCCACCAGCACCACCCGGAGCGACCGCTGGATCGGCGAGCGCCCGAACGCGTAGTACGCGATCGGACCGGCGAGCGGGACCACGAGCACGACCAGCATCCACAGGACGCGGGTCCGGTTCGGAACGGCCTCCTGGCGGGCCAGGTCCCACAGCGCGATCGAGATCCACGCCGAGTACAGGATCAGCGGCAGCACGTACGCGTACAAGCCGATGAGCACACCCCACCAACTCGTGGCGAGCGAGATCCCGAGCACGGTGACCTCCTGGGAGACGTCGGGCGACGCCGGCACGTCGAGCGTGCGGGCGTCGCGGATGTGGATGGGTTCGGGGACGGCGGTCTCGGCGATCGCCGGGTCGGGCGGGGCGACCTCGGCGCCCGGCATCTGCTCCTGATCCGGTGGCGGCGGCTGCGAACGCCAGTCGCCGACGGCGACGTCCCCGAGCGCCGCCTCCAGGTAGCGCTCGAGCGGACCGAACACGGCGCCGACCGAGCCGCCGGGGATCCGAGCGAACGGCGACCCGCAACCGGCCCGCCATTCGATCGCCGGCGGCAGGCTCGAGGAGAAGTCGTTACCCGAGAAGCAGTCGTCGCCCGCCGACGGAGCGCCGAGCGCGAGATCGGCGTCACCCGAGTTCCGAACCAGGTTGTCGCGAACCTCGTTGCCCTGCGTGAGCCAGAGTTCCTCGTCGGGCGAGGGGAGGAGCGCGATGCCGAAGGCGTCGTGATCCTCGACGAGGTTCTGCGTGACGACGTTGTGGCGCCCGCCGTTCACGATGATCCCGATCCCGAGCGACGGGTACTCCAGGTCGAACGCGGGCGCGCTCGCGTTGTTGTTGTCGTGCACCCAGTTGCCGGCGATCAGGGCGTCGTGCTGCGGTGCGAGCTGTTCGGAGTCCAGGGTGTTCGGCACGATGCCCGCAAAGTTCTCGCGCCACTCGGAGTTGACGACGAACAGGTCGCCGCCGGCGTTCGTGCCCGAGTACCCCACGGCGTTGTTCTCGGCGAGCACGTCGGTGATCAGGGCGTGGCACGGGAAGCACTGGCCGATGTAGAAGCCGGCGTCCGGGTGCCCGCTCGCGTACGAGTGGTCGAACTGCCCGTACCGGGAGTCGTACGCGAACAGCCCGTAGTCGCCGTCGTTGAACGCCGTCAGGTACGACCCGCGGTAGCCGAACACGCCCGACCACAGGAAGCCGTTCACGAGGTAGTGGCGGGCGGTCATGTTCTCGATCGTGACGCCGTCCGCTTCGATCACCTGGATCCCGTCGTCGAGCGCGAACCCTCCGTCAAGGATCACGCGGTTGCGGTCGAGGCCCCGGATCGTGAGGAACGGGGTCGTCACGACCACCGCCTCCTCGTAGACGCCGGGCGAGATGACGACGATGCCGCCGGGCTCGGCCGCGTCGACCGCGGCCTGGATCGTCGGCGCGTCCCGCGGGACGCGGACCTCGTCCCCCGGGAGGGAGGGCGGCGTCTCGCGACCGGGTCCGACGTCGGACGCGGCACCCGGGATCGGGGCGTCGCCGACCAGGACCAGACCGGTCATCCCAACGCCCGGCGCCCCGTGGATCGAGCAGAAGTACGGGAAGGCCCCTGCGGTGGGGAACGACTCCTCGAACGCGTCACCAGGTGCCAGATCGGAGGAAGCGAATGCTCCGTCGTCGGCCGTGACGTTGTGCGTGCTCCGCCCCTCGTTCGTCCACTCGATCGTCCCGCCAACCGGGATGCGGACGATCCTTGCGGCGAAGACGTTGTCGCGCACCTCGACGTCGCGGTACCCCTCGCCGCTCGTGGCTCGGGCAGGCGTGGAGGGGAGAGCGAGCACCAACGTGACGGCGAGCAGGGTGACGGCGCGCAGGCGTCGGCGCATCGCGGGCGAGGCTAGCACCGGTTTCCACGCCGGTCGTGGAGCGGTACGGTGACGGGGGTTCGGGGGGCTCAAGGAGCGAGCGCGGACGCGCGAGCGGTAGCCCTCCGGGAAAGGGTCCGATGGCCACCGAACGTCTCACCGCGCTCGACGCGTCGTTCCTGTACCTGGAGCGGCCGGCGATGCACATGCACGTCGCGGGCCTGTCCGTGCTGGACCCGTCGACGCGCCGGGACGGCCGGTTGCGGTTCGAGGACGTGGAGCGGGTGTTCGCGTCGCGCCTACACCTGGCGCCGCGCCTGCGGCAAAAGGTCAAGATGGTGCCGTTCGGGCTCGCGCTGCCGGTCTGGGTGGACGACCCCGCGTTCGACCTGGACTTCCACATCCGGCGCGCGGCGCTCCCGCACCCCGGCGGCCGGGTCGAGCTCGGCGAACAGGTCCAGCGGATCCTCTCTCGCGCGCTCGACCGGTCGAAGCCGCTCTGGGAGCTCTACGTGATCGAGGGGCTCGAGGGCGGGCACGTCGCGACCCTGATGAAGGTGCATCACGCGATGATCGACGGGCTCTCGGGCATGCATCTGACCGCGGCTCTGTTCGACC